>NZ_JALPKP010000063.1:0-29574 GCF_051383635.1 Geodermatophilus sp. CPCC 205506
TGGCGGCCCTGCGCGCCGCCGGCGGCCGGGTCACCGCGCCGGGCGCGCCGACCGGGCTGGACCGCGCCGACCTCGTCCTGGACGGGATCGTCGGCATCGGCGGCACCGGTGGCCTGCGCCCGGCGGCCGCGGCGCTGGTGGAGCGGGCCGCGACCGGCCCGGGCCTGATGGTCGCCGTGGACGTGCCGAGCGGCGTGGACGCGAGCACGGGCGCGGTCCCCGGCGCGGCGTTCCCGGCCCAGCACACGGTCACCTTCGGCGCGGTCAAGGCCGGCCTGGTGGTGGGGGAGGGCCGCGGGTACGCCGGCGCCGTCCACCTCGTCGACATCGGGCTGGACCTGCCGGCCGCCTCGGTGCACCGGCTGACCGACGCCGACGCCGCGGCCCACATCCGGCCGCCGCACGCGGGCGACGACAAGTACACGCAGGGCGTCGTCGGTGTCGTGGCGGGCTCCGCCACCTACCCGGGGGCCGCCGTCCTCTGCACGGGGGCGGCGCTGCGCACCCGACCGGGACTGGTCCGCTACGCCGGGACGGCGGCCGACGGCGTGCGGGCCGCCTGGCCGGAGACGATCGTGACCGCGGGCCGGCCGAGCGACGCCGGCCGGGTGCAGGCATGGGTGGTCGGCCCCGGCATGGGCACCGACGACGACGCCCGCAGCGTGCTGGCCGAGGTGCTGGCCACCGACCTGCCGGTGCTGGTGGACGCCGACGCGCTGACGATGGCGGCGCAGGACCCCGCCCTGGTGCGCGACCGGACCGCGCCGACCGTGCTCACCCCGCACGACCGGGAGTTCGCGCGGTTCGGTCAGGAGGTCGGGGACGACCGGATCACCGCGGCCCGCCGCCTGGCCGCCGACCTGGGTGCCGTCGTCCTGCTCAAGGGCGACGCCACCGTGGTCGCCGGCCCCGACGGCACCGCCTACGTCAACGGCACCGGCACCCCCTGGCTGGCGACGGCCGGCACCGGCGACGTTCTCTCCGGCATCGGCGGGGCGTTGCTGGCCACCGGGCTGCCGGCCGTGGAGGCGGCCGCGGTCGCCGCGCACGTGCACGGGCGGGCGGGGCAGGTGGCGGCCGAGGGCGGGCCGCTGATCGCCGGCGACCTGGTGCGCCGGCTGCCTGCGACGCTGGCCCGCCTGCACGGGGAGCCGGCCGCCGGCCTGGGAGACTCGACGGCGTGACCGAGCTCGCGAGGTCACGCGGAGGCACAGCACGATCCGGCACGTCTCCGACGAGCGCACGCGAGGAGGGGACGTGACGAACCGAGCCCGCGCGGAGGTGGTGGTCGATCTCGACGCCATCGCCGCCAACACCGCCGCGCTGCGCGAACGCGTCGGCCGGCCGCTGATGGCCGTGGTCAAGGCCGACGGCTACGGGCACGGCATGGTGCCGGCCGCCCGGGCCGCGCTGGCGGGGGGCGCCGACGCGCTGGGGGTCGCGGTCCTGGAGGAGGCGCTGGCGCTGCGCGCGGCCGGCGTCACCGCTCCGGTGCTCGCCTGGCTGCACACGCCGGGCACCGACTACGCCGCCGCGCTCACCGCCGACGTCGAGCTGTCGGTCAACGCGGAGTGGGGCCTGGCCGAGGTGGTCGCGGCGGCCCGTGCCACCGGCCGCACCGCCCAGCTCCACCTGTTCGCCGACACCGGGCTGTCCCGCGAGGGGGCCACCGAGGCCGACTGGCCCGGCCTCGTCGCCGCGGCGGCCCGCGCTCAGGCCGACGGCGAGGTCGAGGTGGTCGGGCTGTGGAGCCACATGGCCTACGCCGACGCCCCCACGCACCCGACCATCGGCGCGCAGGTCCGCGTGTTCGAGGAGGCGGTCGCGATCGGGCGGGCGGCCGGGCTGACCGACGCCCGGCTGCACCTGGCCAACTCCGCGGCCACCGTCGCGCTGCCCGAGACCTGGTACGACATGGTCCGGCCGGGCGTCGCGATCTACGGCCTCGACCCGCTCGGCGGGGACCCCGCGGTCCACGGGCTGCGCCCGGCGATGACGGTGCGGGCGTCGGTCGCGCTGACCAAGCGGGTGCCGGCCGGCGTCGGCGTCTCCTACGGGCACACCTACTTCCCGGAGGCCGAGACCACGCTCGTCCTCGTGCCGGTCGGCTACGCCGACGGCGTGCCGCGGGCGGCCGGGAACCGCGCCCCCGTCCTCGCCGCCGGGGCGCAGTGGACGATCGCCGGCCGGGTCTGCATGGACCAGTTCGTGCTCGACGTGGGGGACGCCGAGGTGCGGGCCGGCGACGAGGTCCTGCTGTGGGGGCCGGGGGACCGGGGCGAGCCGACGGCGCAGCAGTGGGCCGACGCCGTCGACACCATCCACTACGAGCTGGTCACCCGGATCGGGGGCCGCTTCGTCCGCCGGCACGTCGGCTCGGCGGGGGCGGTCTGATGGCGGCCCGCAAGCCCGCCAAGCGCACCGGGCACCACCACCGGGTCGGGATCGTCGGCGCCGTCCTCGGCCTAGCCGCCGCGGGCACCGCGGTCGGCGTCGCGGTCAGCCGGGCCGCGGCCCGCCGGGTGGGGGCCGAGCGGCTGGGGTCGGCGGCCGGGCTGCCGGCCGGGGCCTCGGACGCCGAGCTGCGCGAGGACGACCCGCTGGGCGCCGCGGCCCGGCCGGCCGACCGGACGGCGCTGGTGCTGGCCGACGACGGCGTGCTGCTCGACGTGGAGGAGGTCGGCCCGGCCGACGCGCCGCTGACCGTCGTCTTCGTGCACGGCTACACGCTCTCGATGGCGTCGTGGACCTTCCAGCGGCGGGCGCTGGGCGCGGAGCTCGCCACGGCCAACGGCTCGCGCCCCACGGCCCGGCTGGTCTTCTACGACCAGCGCGGCCACGGCGCCTCCGGCCGCGGGCCGGCCGAGCACTCGACGATGGAGCAGCTGGGCCGCGACCTGGCGCGGGTCGTCGAGTCGCGGGCGCCGCGCGGGCCGGTGGTGCTCGTCGGCCACTCGATGGGCGGGATGACGGTCATGGCGCTGGCGGCGCTGCGGCCGGAGCTGTTCGGCACGAAGATCGTCGGCGCCGCGCTGCTGAGCACGTCCAGCGGCAACCTCGCCGACCTCGACTTCGGCATGCCGGAGCTGCTCACCCGGGTCCGGGCGGCGCTCTTCCCGGTCGCGGCGTTCACGATGCGCCGGAGGCCGGCGTTCGCCGAGCGCACCCGCCGGCTGGCCGCCGACCTGATCTCGCACGTCACGTGGTCGCTGTCGTTCGCCTCCGCCGACGTCGACCCCGCCCTGGGCCGCTACGTCGACTCGATGATCGCCGGCACGCCGGTCGAGGTGATCGCGGAGTTCTACCCGGCGCTGGCCGGCATGGACCACACGGCCGCACTCGAGCCGCTGCGCGCGGTGCCGACCCTGGTGCTCACCGGCGACCGGGACACCCTCATCCCGGGCGAGCACAGCGAGGCGATCGTGGAGCGGCTGCCCGACAGCGACTACGTCGTCGTCCCCGACGCCGGGCACATGGTGCTGCTCGAGCAGCCCGATGTGGTCACCGCGGCGATCTCGGGGCTGCTGCGCCGGGTGGTCGCCGAGCTGCCGGCCGCCGCCGGCCGCTGATCAGAGTCCGCCGTAGGGCGTCCACGTGCCGCCGGGGTTGGCCGGCCCGCCGGGCGCGTACCACCCGGTGTGGGCGTTCTGGTGCCGGTCGAGCCGTCCGTCGGGTGGGGCGGCGGGTGCGGGCGCGAACCGGCGGCGCAGCCCGGTGCCGGTCGGCTCGGTCGCGGCGGCCAGCCGCTCGAAGACCCGCTCGCGCAGCCCGGCGTCGGTCATGGCCTGTCGCCCGCCCAGCGCCACCTCGCCGGCGGGACCACGGCCGGCCAGCACCCCCGCGGCCTCGGCGAGCACCCGCCTGCCCGCCGGGGTGGGGGCGGCTGCCGCCGCCGGGTGCAGCAGCCGGGCGACGGCGGCCCGGCGGAGCAGGCCGGCCTCGGTGAGCCGCGCGCCGACGGCGGTCAGCCGGTCGTCGCCCGTGGCACGCCACTGGATCGTGTCGACCGAGCGGTGTCCGTGCGTCCCCACCGCGTCGAGCACCGCCGCCTCCACCGGGTGCCGGCGGGTGGGCCGGACGGCGGCCAGCAGCCCCGGCG
Organism: Geodermatophilus sp. CPCC 205506; assembly: GCF_051383635.1. NCBI lineage: Bacteria > Bacillati > Actinomycetota > Actinomycetes > Geodermatophilales > Geodermatophilaceae > Geodermatophilus > Geodermatophilus sp. CPCC 205506. The sequence continues at coordinate 4,100 of NZ_JALPKP010000063.1, forward strand.
AGGGGGCGCGGACCCGGCCGGCCAGCACCAGGGCGACCAGCGCGGTGTCCACCACCCGCGCCGGGCCGCCGGAGAGGTACGCGACCTCGTACAGGTCGAGCTCGCTCGCGGAGCGGGGCCCGGTCATGGCCGTCCACCTCCCGGTGCAGCGGTCGTCGGGGGAACGGTCCCACCGGGCGGCCCGGGCGGGGAAGGGCCGCTCCGTGGGCGGCTCGTAGGGTGGCCCCCGTGGCCGCCCCCCGACCGCCCCGGTTCGACGCCGCCGCCGAGGAGGTCGCCCGCGTCGCCGCCGCTGCGCCCGACTGGCCGGCGCTGGCCGCGGCCGCGCGCCCCTGCGTCGCCTGCCCCGAGCTGGCCGCGAGCCGGCAGCACGTGGTCGTCGGGGACGTGCCGGCGGCCGGCCGGCCCCGGTTCGCGCTCGTGGGCGAGGCCCCCGGGGCGACCGAGGACGAGACGGGGCGGCCGTTCGTCGGGCGGTCGGGCGCGCTGCTCGACCAGCTGCTCGCCGAGGCCGGCCTCGACCGCGGTGCGGCCGCCGTCCTCAACGTGGTGAAGTGCCGCCCGCCGGGCAACCGGACGCCGAAGGCCCCGGAGGTGGCCCGGTGCAGCGGCTGGCTGCGCCGCCAGCTGGAGCTGCTCGACCCGCCGGTGGTGGTCGCCCTCGGCCTGTCGTCGGCGAAGTGGTTCCTCGGCCCCCGGACGGTGCTGGCCGCGGTCCGCGGGCGCCCGCACGAGGTGGACGGCCGCGCCGTCTGGGCGACGTACCACCCGTCGGCGGCGATCCGGTTCGGCCCCAACGGCGCGCCGCGGGCGGGCCTGCTGGCCGACCTCACCGCGGTCGCGGAGAGCCTGGCGTGAGGCGGGAGCACCTGCTGCCCTCCCCGGAGGACACCCGGGCGCTGGGCGCGGCACTCGCCGAGCTGGTGCGCCCGGGCGACCTGGTGGTGCTGGTCGGGCCGCTCGGCGCGGGCAAGACCGCGTTCACCCAGGGCGTCGGCGCGGCCCTCGGCGTCCGGGAGCCGGTGACCTCGCCGACGTTCGTCATCGCCCGCGTGCACCGGGGCGGCCGGCTGCCGCTGGTGCACGTCGACGCCTACCGGCTGGGCAGCGTGGCCGACGTCGACGACCTGGACCTGGACGTGACCGTCGCCGACTCCGTCACCGTCGTCGAGTGGGGGCAGGGGCTGGTCGAGCAACTGGCCGACGAGCACCTCGAGGTCCGGCTGGACCGCCGCGACGACGACGTCCGGACGGCGCTGCTCGTGCCACACGGCCCGAGCTGGGAGCAGCGCCTGGACGGCGCTGCGTAACCTCGTCGGTCGTGCTCGTCCTCGCTCTCGACACCGCCACCCCGACGCTCGTCGCCGGCCTGGCGCGCCGGTCGCCGGAGGGTACGGTCGAGGTGCTCGCCGAGCGGGCGGTGCCCTCGGGGAACCGGCACGCCGAGCTGCTGACCATCGCGGTCGCCGAGGTGCTCGCCGAGGCCGGGACCACGGTCGCCGCGCTCGACGCGGTCGTCACCGGGCTGGGCCCGGGACCCTTCACCGGGCTGCGGGTCGGCGTGGTCACCGCGGCGGCGCTGGCCGACGCCCGCGGCGTCCCGGCCCTCGGCGTCTGCTCGCTGGACGCCGTCGGCTCCGGTGCCCGCACGGTGGTCACCGACGCCCGGCGCAAGGAGGTCTACTGGGCCGCCTACGGCGCCGACGGCGTGCGCACGGGCGGCCCCGGGGTGGCGCGGCCGGAGGAGCTGACCGCCGAGGGCCCGGTGGTCGGCGACCCGCGCTTCGCCGAGCGGCTCGGCGTCGAGGTCGCCCCGGCCGAGGTGACGACGGCGGGGATGCTGCGCGCGGCCGCCGCCCAGCTGGCCGACCCGTCGTCCGCCGGCCCGCTGGTGCCGCTGTACCTGCGCCGCCCGGACGCCGTCCCGCCGACGTCGTTCAAGCCGGTGACGACGACGTGAGCGAGGGGCTGCGGCCGATGCGGCTGACCGACCTGACCGCCGTCCTGGCGCTGGAGGAGGAGCTGTTCGCCCCGGACACCTGGACGGCGGCGATGTACCGCGACGAGCTGGCCCGCACCGACACCCGGCACTACCTCGTCGCCGAGGACGACGGCCGGGTCGTCGGCTACGCGGGCCTGATCGCCTACGACGACGAGGCGCACGTGGCCACCATCGGGGTGGCGACCGACCGGCAGGGCGAGGGGATCGGCGCCCGGCTGCTCGACGCGCTGCTGGCCGAGGCCGACCGGCGGGGGAGCCCGGTGGTGCTGCTGGAGGTGCGCGCCGACAACGAGGTGGCCCAGGGGCTCTACCGGCGCCGCGGGTTCGCCGAGATCGGCCGGCGGCGCGGCTACTACCAGCCCAGCGGCGCGGACGCCGTGGTGATGAAGCGGGAGAGGGTGCGTGGCTGACCAGCCGTTGGTCCTGGGGTTCGAGACCTCGTGCGACGAGACCGGCGTCGGGCTGGTCCGTGGGCAGACGCTGCTGTCGGACGCGCTGGCCACCTCCGTGGCCGAGCACGAGCGGTTCGGCGGCGTCGTCCCGGAGATCGCCTCCCGGGCGCACCTGGAGGCGATGGTGCCGACCGTGCACCGCGCGCTGGCCGAGGCAGGCGTGCGGGCCTCCGACGTCGACGCGGTGGCGGTGACCGCCGGTCCGGGGCTGACCGGCGCGCTGCTGGTCGGGCTGGCCGCGGCCAAGGCCTACGCGCTGGCCCTCGGCGTCCCGCTGTACGGGGTCAACCACCTGGCCGCTCACGTCGCCGTCGACGAGCTGCAGCACGGCCGGCTGGCCGAGCCGTCGCTGGCGCTGCTGGTCTCCGGCGGGCACAGCTCGCTGCTGCTCGTCCCCGACCTCGCCCGCGAGGTGCAGTCGCTCGGCCGCACCATCGACGACGCCGCGGGGGAGGCCTTCGACAAGGTCGCCCGCGTGCTGGGCATGCCGTTCCCCGGCGGCCCGCCCATCGACCGGGCCGCCCGCGACGGCGACCCGCACGCCATCGACTTCCCGCGCGGGCTGACCGGTCCGCGGGACGCGCCCTACGACTTCTCGTTCTCCGGCCTGAAGACCGCCGTCGCCCGCTGGGTGGAGGTCCGGGAGCGGGCGGGGGAGCCGGTCCCGGTGGCCGACGTCGCGGCCTCGTTCCAGGAGGCGGTCGCGGACGTGCTGACGAGGAAGGCCGTCCGCGCCTGCCAGGACTCCGGCGTCGACCACCTGGTGCTCGGCGGCGGGGTGGCGGCCAACTCGCGGCTGCGCGCGCTCGCGGAGGAGCGCTGCGCGGAGGCCGGCATCGTGCTCCGGGTGCCCAGCCCGCGGCTGTGCACGGACAACGGCGCGATGGTCGCCGCGCTCGGCTCGCGGCTGGTGGAGGCGGGCGTGCCGCCGTCCGCCCCGGACGTCGGCGCCGACAGCTCCCTGCCGATCGACGTCGTCACCCGGTAGGGGCCGAAGTGGCCACTTCGGCCCTCAGGTGAGGTCGCAGACGAGGGCGGTCGGGGCACCGGCGACCCGGGTGACGACGACGACCGCCGACCCCGCACCGGGTCCGCGCAGCTGCCGCACCAGCGCCTCCGGCTCGATCGGCGAGCCGCGCTTCTTCACCACCACCCGGCCGACACCCCGGGTCCGCAGGAGCGCCTTGAGCTTCTTCAGGTTGAACGGCAGCACCTCGTCGACCCGGTACGAGGAGACCCAGGCGGAGCCGGCCGGCGCGTCCGAGGTCAGGTAGGCGATCGTCGGGTCGACCAGCGTGGCGTCGAGCTCGGCGGCGGCCACCGACACCAGCCCCGACCGGATCACCGCGGGATCCGGCTCGTGCAGCCAGCCGCGGACCGGGCCGGCCGGAGCGGGTCCGGGGTCGGCGTCCGCCGTCAGCTCCAGCACCTCGTCGCCCCGCACCAGCGACGCCCGCCGCCAGGCCGTCGAGCGGCCGCGCCCCCACAGCAGCGCCTCGACGATCGAGCCCCCGGCCGACACCCACTCCGCCTCGACCCCGGTGGGCACCCGGTCGTGGTCCAGGCCGGGCGCCACCTTGACGACGGCGTGCGGCGCCCGGTCGAGCAGCGCGGCCACCGTCGACCAGGGCGGGGACCAGCGGTCGGGGTCCAGGAGGCGCCGTCCGCCGGCCCTGCGTGCGGGGTCGAGGACGGCGCCGGCGCACCCGGCCACCTCGCCACCGCGGGCGGCGTCGACCAGCTCGACGGCGTCGCCCGCGACCACCCACACCTGGTCGGACAGCCCCAGCACCTCGGCGTTGGCGGCGGTGAGCTCGCGGGCCAGCGGGTCCAGGTCTACGGCGAGCACGCGGGCGCCGGCCCGCGCGAGCGCCACCGTGTCGGTGCCCGACGCGCAGCCGAGGTCGGCCACGCTGTCGACGCCCCACCCGTCTGCGGTGTCCGCCAGCAGCCGGCGTGCCCGCCGGGCAGCCAGCGCGGGGCGGCCGGCCTGCTCCAGGGTGTCCGCGGTGAGGAACAGGACGTCGGCGTCGGCGCCGAAGGCCGGCCGCGCCCGCGCCCGCAGCCGGGCCAGCTCCCAGGCCGGGCCGGCGTGCTCGGGGCCCACCTCCGCGCGCAGCCGGGCCAGGCCGGTCAGCAGGTCGCTGCCCTCGGCCAGCAGGACGGCGGCCCGGGCGGCGGCCGCGGCCCCCTCGGGGGTGCGCAACCAGCGGAGCTGGGCCAGCGCGTCGTCGGGCACGGGGACAGACTGGCGCACGGCTCGGTCCCCGCTCGGGGGACCCCGGTTGAGCGGCTGGCACTCTCGTGGGTAGAGTGCCAAATCGACACGGGCAGGTGCCTGACCCCCGCGACGGCAGGCCCGGATCCCGTGCCACAGCATCAGCTCCACCCGACCCAGCCGATCGACACCGAAGGGGGCGTCACCGACGTGACGACCGCTACCAAGGTCACCATCAAGCCGCTGGAGGACCGCGTCGTGGTCCAGGCCAACGAGGCCGAGACCACCACCGCCTCCGGCCTGGTCATCCCGGACACCGCCAAGGAGAAGCCGCAGGAGGGCACGGTCGTGGCCGTGGGCCCCGGCCGCGTCGACGACAACGGCAACCGCGTCCCGCTCGACGTCCAGGTCGGCGACGTGGTCATCTACTCCAAGTACGGCGGCACCGAGGTCAAGTACGCCGGCGAGGAGTACCTCGTGCTCTCCGCCCGCGACCTGCTCGCCGTCGTGGAGAAGTGACCTCTCCGCCTCCCTGAGCTGAACAGCTCCGCCTCGACCGCCCCGGCGACCCGATTTCACCGGGTCCCGGGGCGGTCGTCGTCTGACCCCGCACCCTGATCGGAAGGGCCCCATGGCCAAGATCATCAAGTTCAACGAGGACGCCCGCCGCGCGCTCGAGCGCGGTGTGGACAAGCTGGCCGACGCGGTCAAGGTCACCCTCGGCCCGCGTGGGCGCAACGTCGTCCTCGACAAGAAGTTCGGCGCTCCCACCATCACCAACGACGGCGTCACCATCGCCCGCGAGGTGGAGCTCGACGACCCGTTCGAGAACCTCGGCGCCCAGCTGGCCAAGAACGTCGCCACCAAGACCAACGACGTCGCCGGCGACGGCACCACCACCGCGACCGTCCTGGCCCAGGCGCTGGTGCACGAGGGCATGCGCAACGTCGCGGCCGGCGCCAGCCCGACGGCCCTCGGCGCCGGCATGCGCGCCGCCGCCGACGCCGTCTCCGCGGCGCTCGACGAGGTCGCCATCCCGGTCTCCGACCAGCAGTCCATCGCCGAGGTCGCGACGATCTCCGCGCAGGACGCCGAGGTCGGTCAGCTGATCGGCGAGGCGATGGAGAAGGTCGGCAAGGACGGCGTCATCACCGTCGAGGAGAGCAACACCCTCTCCACCGACCTCGAGGTGACCGAGGGCGTGCAGTTCGACAAGGGCTACCTGTCGCCGTACTTCGTCACCGACCAGGAGGCCATGGAGGCCGTCCTCGAGGACGCTCTCGTGCTCCTGGTCAGCGGCAAGGTCAGCGCCCTGGCCGACCTGCTCCCGCTGCTGGAGAAGATCCTCTCCACCGGCAGCCGCCCGCTGCTGATCGTCGCCGAGGACGTCGAGGGTGAGGCGCTGTCGACCCTGGTCGTCAACTCCATCCGCAAGACGATCAAGGTCGTCGCGGTGAAGTCGCCGTACTTCGGCGACCGGCGCAAGGCCTTCATGACCGACCTCGCCGTCGTCACCGGCGGCCAGGTGGTCAGCGAGGACGTCGGCCTGAAGCTCGACCAGGTCGGCCTCGAGGTCCTGGGCACCGCCCGGCGGGTCACCGTCGACAAGGACAACACCACGATCGTCGACGGCGGCGGCACCTCCGAGGGCATCGGCGACCGCGTGGCCCAGATCCGCCGCGAGATCGACGCGACCGACTCCGACTGGGACCGCGAGAAGCTGCAGGAGCGGCTGGCCAAGCTGGCCGGCGGCATCGGCGTCATCCGCGTCGGGGCGGCCACCGAGGTCGAGATGAAGGAGAAGAAGCACCGGATCGAGGACGCCATCGCCGCCACCCGCGCCGCGGTGGAGGAGGGCGTCGTCCCCGGTGGCGGCTCGGCGCTGGTGCACGCGGCCACCGCGATCGACGCCCTGGACCTCACCGGTGACGAGCTGACCGGGGCCCAGGTCGTCCGGCGGGCGCTGGACGCCCCGCTGGCCCGCATCGCCGGCAACGCCGGCTTCGAGGGCCAGGTCGTGGTGAGCAAGGTCCGCGACGCCGGGAAGGGCTCCGGCTTCAACGCCGCCACCGGCGAGTACGGCGACCTGGCCGCCCAGGGCGTCATCGACCCGGTCAAGGTCACCAAGGCCGCGCTCGGCAACGCCGTCTCGATCGCCGCGATGGTGCTCACCACCGACTCCGCCGTCGTCGAGGCTCCTGAGGAGGAGCACGACCACGCCGGCGCCGGGCACCACACGCACGGCCACTCGCACGGCCACGGGCACAGCCACTGAGCGCGACCGGTGTTGATCATCGGCACGTGGCGGCGCGCTCCGCCGCGTCGCGCGACCACGTGCCGATGATCAACACCTGAGGCGGCGTCGACGCAGACACGAGAGAGGGCCGGTCCAGCAGTCGCTGGACCGGCCCTCTCGGCGTCTCTGGTGGGCGTCAGACCCCCGCGGCGACGGCGGCGGGCTCCGCGGCGATCAGCCGGGCCCGCTCCTCCTCGCTCATCCCGCCCCACACCCCGTAGGGCTCGCGGACCGACAGCGCGTGCTTGAGGCAGGCGTCGATGACGGGGCAGCGGGCGCACACGGCCTTGGCGGCCGCCTGACGACGGGCCCGGGCGGGACCGCGCTCACCGTCGGGGTGGAAGAACAGCGCCGTGCTCTCGCCACGGCAGGATCCGTGCAGCTGCCAGTCCCAGACTTCGGCAACGGGCGTGGGCAGGCGGCGGATGTCGGCCATTCGTCCTCCTCGGCTCGGTGCGAGCCGGAGGGGGCGGTCCGGCTGCAAGGGGCCGGTGCCCGAGGCCTCCGCGGGTCAAACACACCGTGACCCCGCATTTTCTCGGATGTCGTCTCCCCCCGCTGGGTGAGAGCGGCTGTCCACACCACCTGTAGTCGATCAAGGTGACTGCAGGGCGTGCCGACCTCCGGCGTGGGACACCCGCCAGAGCCCGGCACAGCCACGGCGACGGCGGGGGACCCCGGGCAGGGGATCGACCGCCCGAGCGACACCCGGCCGGGGGATCCGGGCGGTGGCACCCGACCGGCAACGAGCGGTCGGGAGAGCGAGGAGCAGGCGTGATCGACGACAGGATGCGGGGTCCCGGACACGGGACGACGACCGTGTGGGTCTACGACGAGCGGCGTCGGGTCCGCGACGACATCGCGGGCCGGCTGGTGGCGCTGCCGTTCGTCGGCCGCGTGGAGGTCGTCGGCGACGCCGCGGCCCTCATGTCCCGGCTGGCCACGCGGATGCCCGACGTGCTCCTCATCGGCACCCAGCGGGCCATGGACTCCGGGCTGACGGTCGCCACCCAGGCGCTGCGGGCCCACCCCCGGCTGCCCGTCCTGGTGCTCGGTGCGCCCGACGACGCCGAGACCGTCCGCGCGGCGGTCTCCGTCGGTGCCCGCGGGTACCTGCGGTGGGACGCCAGCGCCCTGGAGATGGGTCTGGGCCTGTCCCGCGTCGGCCTGCGCGTCGACGGCCGGGGTCCCGCGCCGGCGATCCCGCACCAGCCGGTGCCGCTGGCCTCGGTCGGCGCCTCCGCCTCGGCGGGCATGGTGCCGTCCTGGAACGGCGCCACCGCGCTGGCCGGAGCCGCCCCGACGACGGTGCGCTCGACGGTCCGCGAGGCCGCTCAGGTCAGCCTGTCGATGCGGGAGATGCAGGTGCTCACCGGCATGAGCCAGGGCAAGAGCAACGCCCAGATCGGCCGGGAGCTCTACCTGTCCGAGGACACCATCAAGACCCACGCCCGCCGGCTGTTCCGCAAGCTCGGGGCCAAGGACCGCGCCGAGGCGGTGGCCACCGGCTTCCGCCGCGGCATGATGTCGTAGCGCCACGACGGTCGTAGCGCCACGACGACGAGGGCCCTCTCCCGGTCACCGGGAGGGGGCCCTCAACCTGTTCCGGCCCCGCTGCAGGGGCCCGCCCCGAGCGTGCGAGGGGCGGGGGCAGCGGGGCCCCTCTCCTCAGTCCTCGCGGGCGTGCTTCCCGCCGCGGCCCTCGCCACCGGGCTCCTCGCGGTCGGCCATCGCGGCGATCCCGTCGGCGTACCCGCTGGCGTAGTCCCAGCTGACGTAGTCGTCGGGGTCGGGGTCGAACGGGGGCTCGTGCCGGCCGGTCTGGCCCTCCTCCAGGAGCTGGCGCAGGTTGGCCTGCATCAGGGCCCAGTCGACGTGGTGCTCCTCGTCGCAGTCGGGGCAGTCGACGACGATGCCCTTGATGCCGGTCGGCTCCAGCAGCGTCCGGAAGACCTCCAGCTCGGCGAGGTCGTCCAGCACGCCGGCCCGTTCCTCCATGGTCAGCGGCGGGGGCCCCGGCTGGTCGGCGGGCCCGAAGTCGGGGCCGGCCGTGTCGTCGAACGGGTTCACGCTGCCTCCTCGCTGGCGCTCGTCGGTGCGTTCACCAGGTTGCTGTGCCTCTGCGCGGGCTCGCCCGCCCGCGCGCGGTCCCCACGGTAGTGGCCTGACGGGGATCACATCGAGCCCCGGACGTCGCCGCCTACGATCGACGTCGGCTCCCCGCGCGCCCAGGAGGGTGCCGGCCGATCCGGAGGGGTGGCGGCATCCATGCAGCCCGACCAGTTCGTCCCCGAGCTGCCGGCGAAGTTCGCGCCGCTCGGCCTGACCTACGACGACGTCCTGCTCATCCCCGGTGAGTCCGACGTCGTCCCGGCCGAGGTGGACACCAGCAGCCAGCTGACCAGGGGCATCCGGCTGGCCGTGCCGCTGGTGTCCAGCGCGATGGACACGGTGACCGAGGCGCGCATGGCGATCGCCATGGCCCGTGTCGGCGGCGTGGGGGTCCTGCACCGCAACCTCGCCGCCGAGGAGCAGGCCGGCCAGGTCGACCTGGTCAAGCGCTCCGAGGCCGGCATGGTCACCAACCCGGTGACCTGCTCGCCGGACAACACCCTCGCCGAGGTGGACGCGCTCTCCGCCCGCTACCGCATCTCCGGCGCGCCCGTGGTCGACGCCGACGGCGTCCTGCTGGGCATCGTCACCAACCGCGACATGCGGTTCGAGACCGACCAGTCGGTGCTGGTCCGCGACGTGATGACGCCGATGCCGCTGATCACTGCCCCGGTCGGCGTGGACGCCGACACCGCCCTGCGGCTGCTGTCGAAGCACAAGGTGGAGAAGTTGCCGCTGGTCGACGACGCGGGCCGGCTGCGCGGGCTGATCACCGTCAAGGACTTCGTCAAGCGCGACCAGTACCCGAACGCGACCAAGGACGCCGACGGCCGGCTGGTCGTCGGCGCCGCGCTCGGCGTGGGCGAGGACGCCTACAAGCGGGCCGGGCTCCTGGTCGACGCCGGGGTCGACGTGCTCGTCGTCGACACCGCGCACGGCCACCAGCGCGCGGTGCTGGAGATGGTCACGCGGGTCAAGGCCGACTTCGGCGTCCAGGTGGTCGGCGGCAACGTCGCCACGCGGGCCGGCGCGCAGGCGCTGGTCGACGCCGGGGCGGACGCGGTGAAGGTCGGTGTCGGCCCGGGCTCGATCTGCACCACGCGGGTGGTCGCCGGTGTCGGCGTCCCCCAGGTCACCGCCATCTACGAGGCGGCGCTGGCGGCGCGGCCGGCCGGCATCCCGGTGATCGCCGACGGCGGCCTGCAGTACTCCGGCGACATCGCCAAGGCCCTGGTCGCCGGCGCGTCCACGGTGATGATCGGCGGCCTGTTCGCCGGCGTCGAGGAGGCCCCCGGCGAGCTGGTCTTCGTCAACGGCAAGCAGTACAAGACCTACCGCGGCATGGGGTCGCTGGGCGCGATGCAGAAGCGCGGCAACCAGTCCTACAGCCGGGACCGCTACTTCGCCGACGACGTCCTCTCCGACGACAAGCTCGTCCCCGAGGGCATCGAGGGTCAGGTGCCCTACCGCGGCCCGCTGGCCGGCGTGGCGCACCAGCTGGTCGGCGGGCTGCGGGCCTCGATGGGCTACGCCGGTGCGTCGACCGTCGAGGACCTGCAGGACCGCGGCCAGCTGACCCGCATCACCTCGGCCGGGCTCGTGGAGAGCCACCCGCACGACATCCAGATGACGGTGGAAGCACCGAACTACAGGGGGCGCTGAGCATGCCCACGCGTGACACCGTCGAGATCGGGCTCAACCGCTTCGCCCGCCGCGGCTACGACCTCGACGAGGTCTCGATCGTGCCGTCCCGGCGCACGCGGGACGTCGACGACGTCTCGACGGCCTGGCAGATCGACGCCTTCCGGTTCGACATCCCCCTGGTGACCAGCCCCTCGGACGCCGTGGTCAGCCCCGCGACCGCGATCGCCGTCGGGCAGGCCGGCGGCCTCGGCGTGCTCAACGCCGAGGGCCTGTGGACCCGCTACGACGACCCGATGCCGGCCTACCGGCAGCTGCGCGAGGCGGCCGGCGAGGTCGCCCCGCCCGTGTCGCTGCTGCAGGAGATCTACTGCGAGCCGGTGAAGCCGGACCTGATCACCGCCCGCATCAAGGAGATGCGCGACGCCGGCGTCACCACCGCGGTGCGCGTCTCGCCGCAGCACACCGTGCAGCTGGCGCCCACGGTGCTGGCGGCCGGGGTGGACCTGCTGGTCATCCAGGGCACGATCGTCTCCGCCGAGCACGTCACCAGCCAGGGGGACGCGCTCAACCTCAAGGAGTTCATCGCCGACCTCGACGTGCCGGTGATCGTCGGCGGCGCGGCCAACTACCAGACCGCGTTGCACCTCATGCGCACCGGCGCGGCCGGCGTGATCGTCGGCGTGGGCGCGGACAGCTTCTCGACCGGCGACGCCGTCATGGGCGTGCGGGTGCCGCTGGCCAGCGCGATCGTCGACGCGGCCGCCGCCCGCCGCGACTACCTGGACGAGACCGGCGGCCGGTACGTGCACGTGATCGCCAACGGCCGGATCGAGACGAGCGGCGCCATCGCCCGAGCGCTGGCCTGCGGCGCGGACGCCGTCCAGCTCGGCGAGCCGCTGCGCACCGCGGCCGAGGCGCCCGGGGGCGGCATCTGGTGGGACTCCGTGGCCGCCCACCCGCGTCTGCCGCGCGGCGGCACGTCCGCGCCGGTGGCCCCGAACGGGTCGCTGGAGCAGGTGCTCCTGGGCCCGGCGGAGACGGCGGACGGCCGCACCAACCTGTTCGGCGCGCTGGCGCGCACCATGGCCAAGACCGGCTACCGCGACCTCAAGGAGTTCCAGCGGGTCGACCTCGTCATCGGCGGGAACGGCGCCGGCTGATGGACTTCCCGACCGTGCTCGTCGTCGACTTCGGCGCCCAGTACGCGCAGCTGATCGCCCGGCGGATCCGCGAGGCCGGCGTGTACTCCGAGATCGTGCCCTCCGACGTCCCGGCCGAGGAGATCGTCGCCCGCAAGCCGGCCGCGATCGTGCTCTCCGGCGGGCCGTCCAGCGTCTACGCCGAGGGTGCCCCGCAGGTCGACCCGACCCTGTTCGAGGCCGGGGTGCCGGCGTTCGGCATCTGCTACGGCTTCCAGGCGATGGCGCAGAGCCTGGGCGGGACGGTCGCGCACACCGGCGACCGCGAGTACGGCGGCACCCCGCTCACGGTCACCACGCAGGCCAGGCTGTTCGGGTCGCTGCCGGTCGAGCAGTCGGTGTGGATGAGCCACGGGGACGCCGTCAGCACCGCCCCGCCCGGCTTCACCGTCACCGCCACCTCCACCGGGGCGCCGGTCGCGGCCTTCGAGGACGTCGACCGCAAGCTGGCCGGGGTCCAGTTCCACCCCGAGGTGCGGCACACCGCGCACGGCCAGACGGTGCTCGAGCACTTCCTCTTCGACATCGCCGGCCTCGAGCCCACCTGGACGATGGCCAACGTCGTCGAGGAGCAGGTCGAGCGGATCCGGGCCCAGGTCGGCGACCGGCGGGCGCTGTGCGCGCTGTCGGGCGGGGTCGACTCCGCCGTCGCCGCCGCGCTCGTGCAGCGGGCCATCGGCGACCGGCTGACCTGCGTCTACGTCGACCACGGCCTCATGCGGGCGGGCGAGACCGAGCAGATCGAGCGGGACTTCGTCGCGGTCACCGGCGCCGACCTGCGCGTGGTCGACGCCCGCGAGCAGTTCCTGTCCGCGCTGGCCGGGGTGAGCGACCCGGAGCAGAAGCGGAAGATCATCGGCCGGGAGTTCATCCGCGTCTTCGAGCAGGCCGCGCTCGACGTCGTCCACGACGCCCAGGCGCACGGCGAGGCCGTCGACTTCCTCGTGCAGGGCACGCTGTACCCCGACGTCGTCGAGTCCGGCGGCGGCACCGGGACGGCGAACATCAAGAGCCACCACAACGTCGGCGGGCTGCCCGAGGACCTGACCTTCACCCTCGTCGAGCCGCTGCGGACCCTGTTCAAGGACGAGGTGCGCGAGGTCGGCCTGCAGCTCGGGCTGCCCGAGTCGCTGGTGTGGCGGCAGCCGTTCCCGGGTCCGGGGCTGGGCATCCGCATCGTCGGCGAGGTCACCCAGGAGCGCCTCGACGTGCTCCGGCAGGCCGACGCGATCGCCCGCGCCGAGCTGACCGCCGCCGGCCTGGACCGCGAGATCTGGCAGTGCCCGGTCGTGCTGCTGGCCGACGTCCGGTCGGTGGGTGTCCAGGGCGACGGGCGGACCTACGGGCACCCGATCGTGCTGCGGCCGGTGTCCAGCGAGGACGCGATGACCGCCGACTGGACCCGGCTGCCCTACGACGTGCTGGCCCGCATCTCCACGCGGATCACCAACGAGGTGCGCGAGGTCAACCGCGTCGTCCTCGACGTCACCAGCAAGCCGCCGGGCACCATCGAGTGGGAGTGAGCCCGGTCTGACCCGGCCTGGGCGGGGCGCCGAGACCTGCGCAGTCGTGGCGATCAGAGGCTGATGGCCCCCGGTTCGCAGGTCTGGATGTCAGTGGGCTGGGCCAGGCTGGCGGCATGGCCTCGATCGCGCTCTTCCACTCCGTCCTCGGCGTCCGCCCGGGGATCACCGACGCCGCCGCCCGGCTGCGGGCCGCCGGGCACGAGGTGCTCGTCGTCGACCAGTACGGCGGCCGGGTGTTCGACGACTACGCGGAGGCCGGCGCGCACGTCGACGCGGTCGGCTTCCCGGCGCTCATGCAGCTGGCACTGGACGCGGTCGGGGAGCTGCCCGACGGCTTCGTCGCGGCCGGGTTCTCCAACGGCGCCGGGATGGCCGAGTACGTCGCCACGCAGCGGCGCTGCGCCGGGGCGCTGCTCGTGTCCGGCGCGCTGCCGGTGGCGGTGCTCGGCGCCGGCGCCTGGCCGGCGGGGGTGCCCGTCCAGCTGCACTACGGCGAGCGGGACCCGCACCGCGTCCAGGAGTGGGTCGACGGCTTCCTCGCCGACGTGCGGAGCAGCGGCGCGGAGGTCGAGTTCGTCGAGCACCCCGTCGCCGGGCACCTGTTCACCGATCCCAGCCTGCCCGGCGAGCACGACGCGGCCGCCACCGAGGTGTTCTGGGAGCGGGCGCTGGCCTTCTGCGCCCGCGTCGCCGGCTGAGGACGCCGGAGGGCCCGGGGAGCGATGTGCTCCCCGGGCCCTCCACCCGTCCGCCCCCGCGGGGCTCAGCCCCTCCGGCGGCGGGCCTTCCGGACCTCGCTGAGCAGCAGGGCCACGCCGGCCCCGATGAGCAGCAGCCACAGCAGGCCACCCTCGGCCACCAGGCCGAACGGGACCACCGCACCGGCCATCAGGACGATGGCCAGGATGCAGAACGCCAGTCCGGGGACCAGGGCGGTGAGGTCGACACCGCGGCGCTGGGGCGGCGGCGGAGCCGGGTCCTCGAGGGCCAGCGGGGCCACGTCCTGCCAGGCCTGCTCCTGCCAGGCGGTGGGCGTCGTCGGGAACTCGCTGTAGTCAGGCACGGGTCACCTCCACGTCGCCGATGCCGGCGTCGATGTCCAGGACGATCTCGGGGTCGTCGTCACCGGTCCAGGCCGCGGAGCCCTGTCCGGGGAACAGGCCGCCGTCGGAGGTCCGGTCGCCGAAGACCTCGATGCTGCCGATGCCGCTGTTCGCCTCTACCCGGACGTCGGCCGAGCGGGGGACCCGGATCTCGACGTCCCCCACGCCGGCGTCGAGCCGGGTGGTGATCGCGCCGTCCAGGTCGCTCAGGTCGATGTCGGAGAGGTCGAGGACCACGTCCCCGACGCCTCCGCTGTACACCGGCCGGACGGCGTCGGCGGTCGTCGGGTGGTACGTGCGGTCACCGACGCCGCCCTCGATGTTCCGCCACGGCTCGGCGGTCACCGCGATGAGCGCGACGGAGAGGAGGGCGCCGAGGGCGATCAGGCCGCCCTTGGCCCGCCGTCCACCGGAGAAGGCCGCGGCCACCAGGCCGAGACCGACCACCAGCAGGGCCGAGCCGAGCACGAACCGCGGGGCGACGGACCAGTCGGTGAACCGGCTGATCAGCACCATCGTCCCGACGACGATCAGCAGCCCGGCCACCGTGATCCCCGGCACCGGGGAGCGCGGGCCGGCCGGCGCCTTGACGCGGCCGGCGCGGGACGCCCCGATGCCGCCGCCCGAGCCGGCCGACATGAAGATCCACAGCAGCAGGTAGACGGGGATGCCCGGGCCGGCGAGGGCCAGGGCGACGAAGCCGACCCGCCACAGCAGCGCGTCGATGCCGGTGTACTCGGCCAGGCCGCCGGAGACGCCGCCGATGACCTTGTCGGTGCCGCTTCGTCGCAGCGGCGGGCGGACCTGCGGGCCGGGCGGGAACGCGTACTCGGCGGCCGGCGGGTCGAGCGGTGGGGGAGCGGGTGGTGCGGGGCGAGGAGGGGGTACGGACGTCATGCCACAGAGCCTGCGACGCGACGGGCGCCTCGGACATCAGGGAACGCCCCCAATCGACCCTGGTCCCCCTTCCAGGGTGGTCACCGGTGTCGAGCCGGGGCCGCGTGGTGCGACGATCGACAGCGTGACGACGACTGCCCTCGTGCCGCAGCGCCCGCCGCTGGCGCGGCCGCGCTCGGGGCGGCTGCTGGCCGGCGTCGCCGCGGGGACGGCGGTCCACCTGCGGCTGGACCCGCTCGTCGTCCGGATCGCCCTCGTCGCCCTCGCGGTGACCGGCATCGGCGTCGTCGTGTACGCGCTGCTGTGGTTCTTCATGCCCGTCGCCGCCGTCGACGCCGAGCCCTCCGCCGCCGCGCCGGGCGAGGAGCCCAGCCGCCGGCAGGCGCTCGGGCTGAGCCTGCTCGGGGTCGGGGCGCTGGTGCTGGTCACCAACATGGCCACCTGGGGCAACAGCGACCTCGTCCTCCCCCTGCTGCTGGTCGGCTCCGGATTGGCGGTCATCTGGCGGCAGCTGGACACCGACCGCACCCTCGCCCAGCCGGGCGTGCCGTGGGTGCTCGCCGGCGGGATCGCGCTCGGCGCGGTCGGCCTGGTGCTGCTGCTGGCCACGACCGGGCAGCTGACCAACGCCCGCAACGGCTTCGCCGCCACGCTGGTGATCCTCGTCGGCGTGACCCTGGCGACGGCGCCGCTGTGGCGCCGGCTGCTCGCCTCCCGGGAGGCCGAGCGCACCGCCCGGGTCCGCTCGGAGGAGCGGGCCGCGGTCGCGGCGCACCTGCACGACTCGGTGCTGCAGACCCTCGCGCTCATCCAGCGGCACGCCGAGGACCCCAAGGCGGTGGCGCGGCTGGCCCGCAGCCAGGAGCGTGAGCTGCGCACCTGGCTCTACGAGCCGGAGAAGGCCGCCGAGGGCACCTGGTCCGCCCTCGTCTCGGGGGTGGTCGCCGACGTGGAGGCCGACCACGCGCTGACCGTGGAGTCCGTGGTCGTCGGCGACGCCCCGGTCGACGAGGCGCTCGCCGCCCTCGGCGCCGCCACCCGGGAGGCGCTGGTCAACGCGGCCAAGCACTCGGGTGCGACGTCGGCCGACCTCTACACCGAGGTCACCCCGCAGCGGGTGGCCGTCTTCGTGCGCGACCGGGGTGCCGGGTTCGACCCGTCGTCCGTGCCGGCCGACCGGCGCGGGCTGCGCGACTCGGTCACCGGCCGGCTGGACCGGGTCGGGGGGTCGGCGACCGTCCGGTCGTCGCCGGGAGAGGGGACCGAGGTGGAGCTGTTCCTGCCCAGGGAGGCGGCGTGACGTCGGCGGCCGCGCCGGCCGGGACGCGCGTCTTCCTCGTCGACGACCACGCGATGGTGCGCTCCGGCGTGCGCGCCGAGCTCGGCGACGCCGTGACGGTGGTCGGCGAGGCCCCCGACGTGTCCACCGCGATCGAGGGCATCCGGACGACGGTGCCTGACGTCGTCCTGCTCGACGTGCACCTGCCCGGCGGCGGCGGGCACGCGGTGCTCGAGGCGCTGCGCGGCGAGCTGCCCTCTGTGCGCTGGCTAGCGCTGTCGGTGTCCGACGCGGCCGAGGACGTGATCGCCGTCATCCGCGCCGGTGCCCGCGGGTACGTCACCAAGACGATCTCCGGACCGGACCTCCGCGACGCGGTGAACCGGGTCGCCGAGGGCGACGTCGTCTTCAGCCCGCGGCTGGCCGGCTTCGTGCTCGACGCGTTCGCCGCGACCTCCTCGTCGGCTCCGACGGCGCAGGCGGACCCGGCCACCGACCCCGGTCTGGACCTGCTCAGCGCCCGCGAGCGGGAGGTCATGCAGCTCCTGGCCCGCGGCTACACCTACCGCGAGATCGGCTCCCGGCTGTTCATCTCGGTGAAGACGGTCGAGTCGCACGCGTCGAACGTGCTGCGCAAGCTGCAGCTGTCCAACCGCAACGAGCTCACCCGCTGGGCGGCGACCAACCGCCTGCTCTGAGGGGCAGAGATGGCCATCTCTGCCCCTCAGAGGCGCCGAGGGAGGCCCCGCTCGGCCGGCCCTCAGCCGAAGTGGCTCTTGGGGATCACCGCGTGCACGCCGACGGTCCGGTCGACGACCTGCGACACCATGAAGTCCGCGGCCGCCGACAGGTAGGCGTAGGCGACGGCGCGGTCCATGCCGAGGTCGTCCTGCAGGAAGTCCAGCGCGTTGAGCACCGCGCGCCGGCTGGCGGTGTCGAGGTCGCTCACCTGGCCGCCGCGCGACCCGTCGGGGTCGGAGAGCCCGATCGGCACCCAGGCGTCCGGCGTCTCGCCGAACGGGTACCGGTAGGCGACCGACGGTGCGTCGCCCGACCCCGGCTTGCACACCGTCAGCCGGTAGGTGAGCCGGAGCGAACCCTCCAGCGCGGTGAGCGCCACCTCGCCGTTCCCCATCGACATGTGCGGGTCGCCGACGGAGAACAGGGCGCCCGGGGCGACGACGGGCAGGTAGAACGCCGAGCCGACGTTCAGCAGCCGCACGTCGATGTTCCCGCCGCCCACGGTCGGTGGGATGGAGTTCACCAGCGCGTCGTTCAGCGCCGGGGCGTCGGCGACGGTGGCGACCGCCATCAGGCCGGCGAACGGGTCGACCGGCCAGGCCACGCGGCCCCGGCTGCCGACGGGGAGGTGCGCCCGGGCGCCGTCCCGGCCGTCCTCCAGCGGCGTGAAGGTGGACACGTTGTTGTAGCGCAGGGGGTCGCGGGTGCTGCGGCCGTCGGGCGTCGTCGGCATGACCTCCTCCGGGCGCAGCTCGCCGGCCGGCGGGAGGAAGCCGGCCGACAGGGCGCCGCGGCCGTGGCGGCTGGAGACGACGCCGTAGGGCACCCGGGGCAGGGCGCTCAGCGTCTCGACCTTGAGCACGTCGCCGGGCTCGGCGCCCTCCACCCACACCGGACCGGTGACCACGTGCGGCCCGTCGGTGTCGAAGTTGCGCGGGTGCCGGTCGTACCCGGCCGCGACGGCGACCGCGTCGTCCAGCACGTGCTCCCGGGGGACGCCGTGCCCGGCGAAGAAGGCGGCCGGGTCGCGGCCCTGGTCCTCGAGGATCCCCTCGTGACTGACCGTGTCGACGGTGAGCGTGCCGCCCGAGCGCACCGACGCGACCGGGGCGTCGCCGACGCGGGGCAGGTAGCCCCAGCGGACCTCGTCCGGGAGGGATTGCAGGTAGACCTCGCCGTCGATCGGGCCCCGGCCCGGCTGCAGGATCTCGCGGGGCAGGCGGGTGGTCGTGCGGGGGGCGGCTGACGCCGGCGAGGCGACCGCGACGCCGGCGCCGAGCACCGCCCCGGCGGCGAGCGCGGCCTGGACGAAGGCGCGCCGGCCGATCCCGCGTTCGACGATCTGCGCGGCGGCGGCCGGGTCCGGCCGGCCCTCCTCGGGCGTGGTCAGTGTCATGGGTCTCCCGTCGCTGGTGTGCTGGACGGGTCGAGTGGAACCGAGGGCCGGTTACGAACCGGAGTCACGCGTTCCACGAGGGTTTCCGGGTGCGCGGCGGCTCCGCTGCGTCGTCAGGCCGTGTACACGACGTGGAAGGCCTCGCCCAGCCGGCCCGGGGGCAGGCCCAGCCGGCGGCCGGTCTCCCGCATCCACCCGGTGACGAACTCCTCGAGCCCGGTCATGTGGCTGACCTGCGTGACGTGGCTCTTGAGCGCCGCGAACTTCAGCTCCACCACGTCGGTCACGTCGACGACGTGGTCGGCGCGCGGACTGGCGGTCAGCCAGACCTCGGGCACCGTCCAGGCCTCGAGCCCCTCCTCGGCCAGCAGTTCCGGGAAGGCGAACGGGTTGCGGGCGTCGGGGTAGACCGCCCGCATCGTGGACTCCCCGACGGTCATGTGGTCGGGGTGGCTCGCCCCGATCCGCTCCCAGAACCGCTCGGGGGAGCTGGTGAGCACCCGCTGCGGCCGGACCTGCCGGATGACCCGGCTGATGTCGCGGCGCAGGTCCAGGGTCAGCTCCAGCCGGCCGTCGGGGTAGCCGAGGAACCGGACGTCCTCGCACCCGACGACCTTGGCCGCGGCCTGCTGCTCGGCCCGCCGCAGCGGACCCATCTCCTCGCGCGGCGTCTCGTCGTGGCCGCCCGCGTCCCCGTCGGTGACGATGCAGTAGGTGACCTCGGTGCCCGCCGCCGTCCAGGTGGCGACTGTGCCGGCGCTGCCGAAGTCGACGTCGTCGGGGTGGGCGAGCACGCACAGGGCGCGCTCGACGTGCTCGGCCGGGCTGCGGGGCTGTGGGGAGGTCACCCGCGGGAGCCTAGAAGAAGGCCCCTCCGGTCCCGGCGGCTCGCGGCCGGTTCCTGCACGAGGGCTGTCAGGGCAGGACCAGCCCGCGCAGCTTGTCCGGGTTGCGGACGACGAGCACCTGCTGGACCAGCCCGTCGACCAGCACCAGGGACATCGTCACGTAGGGCTCGTCCCCGACCCACGCGACGACGGCCGGCTGGCCGTTGACGTCGACGACCTCGGCCCGCAGGCCCTCGATCGCCTGGCCCTGCGTCGTGGTCGCGAGGAGGAAGCGGAGCACCTTCTCCGCGCCCGCGATCGGCCGCAGCGCCGCCTTCGCCTTGCCCCCGCCGTCGGTCACCAGCACCACGTCCGGCGCGAGCGCGGCGAGGAGCGCGTCGACGTCCCCACCGGCGCAGGCGGCGAGGAAGCGCTCGGTCACCTCCCGCTGCGCGGACCGGTCGGCGTCGAAGCGGGGCTGGCGGGCCTGCACGTGCTCGCGCGCGCGGTGCGCGGTCTGCCGGACGGCGGCCTCGCTGCGGCCCAGGACCGCGGCCACCTCCGCGGCCGGCAGCCCGAACACCTCCCGCAGCACGAAGACGGCCCGCTCGGCCGGGGACAGCGTCTCGAGGACGACCAGGAGCGCCAGCGAGACCTGCTCGCCGAGCACCGCCGCCTCGTCGGGGTCGCGTGGAGGAGCGGCGCCCGCGACCGGGGCGGACCCGGTGAGCAGCGGCTCGGGCAGCCACGGGCCGACGTAGCTCTCCCGGCGGCTGCGCGCGGAGTCCAGCCGGTCGAGGGCCAGCCGGGAGGTGATCCGCACCAGGTAGGCCCGCGGGTCGGCGACGTCGCCCCGGTCGGTCGCCGACCACCGCAGCCAGGTGTCCTGGACGACGTCCTCGGCGTCGGCCACGCTGCCGAGCATCTGGTAGGCGACGGTGAACAGCAGCCGCCGGTGCCGGTCGAAGGGCGCCAGCGCGTCGGTGCCGGTCATGCCCGGGCGGGGAGCTCGCAGCGGTCCCGGAAGCCCTGGCTGGTGAGGCCGAGCGCGCTGTTGAACCGCGACCGGGTGTTCTCCACGGCGACCATCATCGTCAGCTCCACCAGGGCGGCGTCGTCCAGCCGGCGCCGCAGACCGGCCACCATCTCGTCGGTGACGGCGAGCGGTGTGGTGCTCATGGCCTCGGCGTAGGCCATCACGTCCCGCTCCAGGTCGGTGAAGACGTCGCTGTCCCGCCACGTCGGGACCGCCCGCAGCTTGACGGGGTCCACGCCCTCCCGGGTGCTGATCCAGTAGCCGAAGTCCACGCACCAGGAGCAGCCGATGTGGACGGCGGAGGCCATGACGGCCAGCGCCTTCAGGGTCGGGTCGAGCTCGTTCCAGCGCGCGAGGGAGGTCTCGAACCGGCTGTCGGTGACCAGCACCCGCCGGTTGTGCGCCATGGCGGAGAACGGTTCGGGCACCACGCCGAAGGTGCGGCGGGCGTACCACTCGGCGAGCCGGTTCAGGCGGGTGCGGGGCGGGTCGAGCGAGATGCGGGCCATGGCGGTCGTCCTCTCCATCGGGTGTGCACAGGGAGACGGGACGGCGCCGCGGAACGTGACACGCCGCCGCGGGGTTCCGCGGGTCCGCGGCCGGGAGGACCCTGGCCGTCCACGGTGCTGGGGGACGGCGGGCTGCACGACGGGTCCGCCGGGGGAGGAGTGGACGTGGACCCGGACTTCACCGCGACCCTGGAGCGGACGGCGAAGGCGCTGCAGGCGATGGGTTCCGGCGACCCCGGGCCGTACGCGGCCCTGTGGGCCCGGTCGGACGACGTCACGCTCTTCGGTGCCTGGGGGCCCATCGAGAAGGGCCACGAGGCGGTGACCACCACCTTCCAGTGGGTGGGCAGCCGGTTCAGCGACGGGGGCCTCACGCCCACCTACGACGTCGTCGAGGTGCGGGGCGACCTGGCGTACACGGTCGGCATGGAGAAGGGCGTGGTCCGCGTCGACGGTGGTGAGCCGCGGCCCATGACCATCCGCGCCACCCACGTGTACCGGCGGCTCGACGGCCAGTGGTGGCTGGTGCACCGGCACGCCGACTTCCCGCCCCCCGACCAGCGCCGCAGCTAGCTCGCGCTCACAGTCGGCCGCGGCCCTGGCGGAGCAGCATCATGGCGAGGGTCGCGCCGTCGGGTCCGAGCTCGGCCTGGAAGCGGGCCAGCACCTGCTGCTCGCGGGCCAGCGAGAGCCGGGTGCCGCCCGCCGCGCGGCGGAGCTCACCGATCTGCTGGGACACGGCCAGCCTGCGCTGGACGAGCCGGATGAGCTCGGTGTCGCACGCGTCGATCTCCTCGCGGAGCTCGGCGATGCGCTCGTCGGCGTCGGGGGCGGTGGGGAGTGTGGCGGTCATCGGTGGTTCCTCCAGGGCGGGCGGGAGGCCGTCGGACCCCGGGAACGAGAAACGCCCCGGGCTCTTCGGGCCCGGGGCGTCTGTTGCGGCGTGTGCTCAGCCAGCGGTGACGGACACCGGATCCCGGTGACCGAAGTAAAAGCTGAGGGCGGCGAGCACGGCGGAGAGTCTGCCACAGCGGAACGCGAGATCGCCAGCGGGTTCCCCGGCAGTGGCGGGTGTGGCGGCTGTTCCACGGCTCCCGGGAGCGTCACCCGACCGGCTTACAGTGATGTCGTCATGAGCAGCGTCCAGCAGGCCCTCCCCGGCACCGCCGCACTCCAGCGTTCCGCCTCCGGCACGATCGGGCGCGAGCTGGACCGGATGCTCGCCGGGCTCAACGGCCCCCAGCGTCAGGCCGTCGTCCACGAAGGTGGGCCGCTGCTCATCGTCGCGGGGGCCGGCTCCGGCAAGACCCGCGTGCTCGCGCACCGGATCGCCTACCTGCTCGGCGCCCGCAGCGTGCAGCCGGGCGAGATCCTGGCGATCACCTTCACCAACAAGGCCGCCGGGGAGATGAAGGAGCGCGTCGCCGCCCTCGTCGGCCCGCGGGCGCGGGCCATGTGGGTGTCGACGTTCCACTCGATGTGCGTGCGCATCCTGCGCGCCGAGGCGGGCAAGCTCGGGCTGAAGTCGTCGTTCACCATCTACGACCAGGGCGACTCCGTCCGGCTGATGACGATGGTCGCCCGCGACCTGGACCTCGACGCCAAGCGCTACCCGGGCCGCAGCCTGGCCGCGCAGGTGTCGAACCTGAAGAACGAGCTGATCGACGAGGAGTCGTTCACGCCGGTCACGGCGCCGGAGAAGGTGCTCGCCGAGGCCTACCGGCTCTACCAGCAGCGGCTGCGCCAGGCGCACGCGCTGGACTTCGACGACCTGATCATGACGACGGTCCACCTGCTGCAGGCCTTCCCGGACGTCGCCGAGCACTACCGCCGCCGGTTCCGCCACGTGCTGGTCGACGAGTACCAGGACACCAACCACGCGCAGTACGTGCTGGTGCGCGAGCTCGTCGGCACGGGCGCCGGCCCGGTGCCCCCCGCCGAGCTGTGCGTGGTGGGCGACGCCGACCAGTCGATCTACGCCTTCCGCGGCGCGACGATCCGCAACATCGACGAGTTCGAGCGGGACTACCCCGAGGCGACGACGATCCTGCTGGAGCAGAACTACCGCTCCACCCAGCGCATCCTCAAGGCCGCCAACCAGGTCATCGCGAGGAACACCGGCCGTCGTCCGAAGAACCTGTGGACCGACGCCGGCGACGGTGACCTGATCGAGGGCTACGTCGCCGAGAACGAGCACGACGAGGCAGCCTGGGTCGCCGAGCAGATCGACGCCCTGGTCGACGAGGGCACGGCGAAGCCCAAGGACATCGCGGTCTTCTACCGGACCAACAACGCCTCCCGTGTCTTCGAGGAGGTGTTCATCCGCGTCGGCATGCCCTACAAGGTCGTCGGCGGGGTGCGCTTCTACGAGCGCAAGGAGGTCCGCGACGCGCTGGCCTACCTCAAGGTGGTCGCCAACCCGGCCGACGTCGTCAGCCTGCGCCGGGTGATCAACACCCCCAAGCGCGGCATCGGCGAGCGCGCCGAGTCCTGCGTCGAGACCTTCGCCGACCGCGAGCGGATCGCCTTCGCCTCCGCGCTGCGCCGCTGCGCCGAGGTCCCCGACCTGGCCACCCGCTCGCTCAAGGCCATCCAGGAGTTCGTCGCGCTGCTCGAGGAGTTCGAGCGGCTGGTGGAGACCGGGTCCGGGCCGGCCGCGCTGCTGGAGAGCATCCTCGACCGCACCGGCTACCTCACCGAGCTGCAGGCGAGCACCGACCCGCAGGACGAGGGCCGGGTCGACAACCTCAACGAGCTCATCTCGGTGGCCGCGGAGTTCGAGGCGGCCAACCCGGGCGGCTCGGTCACCGACTTCCTCGAGCAGGTGTCCCTGGTCGCCGATGCCGACCAGATCCCCGTGGCCGGGGACGACGCCGGCGTGGTCACGATGATGACCCTGCACACCGCGAAGGGCCTGGAGTTCCCGGTCGTCTTCCTCACCGGCATGGAGGACGGCGTCTTCCCGCACCTGCGCGCGCTCGGCGACCCGCGGGAGCTGGAGGAGGAGCGTCGGCTGGCCTACGTCGGCATCACGCGGGCGCAGCAGCGGCTGTTCATCTCGCGGGCGACGGTGCGCACCAGCTGGGGGCAGCCGGCCTACAACCCGCCGTCCCGTTTCCTGGACGAGCTGCCGGGCGACACCGTGCACTGGGCGGGGAAGGAGCCGGCGCCGGCGCCGAGCACCGGGTACCGCTCCGCGCAGCAGCGGGTCGCCGCCACCGGGTTGTCCACCGGCGGGCTGCGCGGCGGGGCGGGCAACCGGGCGATCATCGCCGTCGAGGTGGGCGACCGGGTCAGCCACGACGCGTTCGGGCTGGGCACCGTCGTCGAGGTCAACGGCGCCGGTGACAAGGCCCAGGCGACCGTCGACTTCGGCTCGGGCGGCACCAAGCGCCTCGTCCTGCGCTACGCCCCCCTCGTCAAGCTCTAGCTCCGACGAGGGGGACGCCGCTGCGGGGGTTCCTCGCGCACTGCCGGTGGCGCAGGACCCGCCGTGCACGAGGAACGCCCGCGACGGGCGCGGACCGGGCTCAGGGCACGGAGACGCCGCGCTCCGCCAGGAAGTCCTCGGGGTCGATCGGCCGGCCGGTCATGCCGCCGCGGTGGATCTCGTAGTGCAGGTGCGGCCCGGTGGACTGGCCCTCGTTGCCGACCTTGGCGATCTGGTCGCCCGCGTGGACGATGTCGCCGGCCCGCACCGAGTAGTAGCGCATGTGGCCGTAGACGTGCACGTTGCCGTCGGCGTCCTGGACGTAGACCGCGTTGCCGTAGCCGGAGGCCCGGCCGGCGCGGATGACCACGCCGTCGGTGGCCGCCGCGATGGGCGTGCCGAGCGACGCGGCGAGGTCGATGCCGTAGTGCATCGTGCCCCAGCGCATGCAGAAGCAGGTGGTGAGGCGGGCGCCCTCCACGGGGCGCACGGTCGTCGGCGTGCGCGCGGCGCGGGAGGCGGCCAGCTCGCTGAGGCGGGCCTGGGCCTCGGCCTCGGTGATGCCCCGGCGCACGCCGGCGTCCTCCATGTCGCCGGTGAGGCCGATGTCGGAGGCGACCCCCAGGCCGTACTCGGCGGCGCTGATGCTGATCTCGGCGGGTCCGCCGCCCATGACCGCGGGGACGCCGGCCACCACGGCGCCGGCCACGAGGGCGGCCAGCCAGAGCGGTCCGCGCCGGCCGGGCGGGCGGGGCAGGCGCCGGCGGCGCTTCGCTGCCGGAGCGGCCACGGCGTCCGCGTCGCCGCA
>NZ_JALPKP010000064.1:0-27970 GCF_051383635.1 Geodermatophilus sp. CPCC 205506
ATAGCCCCGGTAGGAGGCGATGTTGGCCCCCACGGTGCGCCACAGCTGCTGGAACACCGCGGTCGAGCCGGTGAAGTGGATGCCGGCCAGGTCCGGGTCGGCCAGCGCCACCTCCGAGACGGGGATCCCGTCGCCGGTGACCATGTTGATCACGCCCGGGGGCAGGCCGGCGGCCTCCAGCAGCCGCATCAGGTGGTGCGCGGCGAACTGCTGGGTCGGCGAGGGCTTCCACACCACGGTGTTGCCCATCAGCGCCGGCGCGGTGGGCAGGTTGCCGGCGATCGCGGTGAAGTTGAACGGGGTGACCGCGTAGACGAACCCCTCCAGCGGGCGGTGGTCGGTCCGGTTCCACACCCCGGGTGAGGACTCGGGCTGCTCGGCCAGGATCTGCCGGGCGAAGGACACGTTGAACCGCCAGAAGTCGATCAGCTCGCAGGCGGCGTCGATCTCGGCCTGGAACGCGGTCTTGCTCTGCCCGAGCATGGTCGCGGCGTTCAGCGTCTGCCGCCACGGCCCGGCCAGCAGGTCCGCGGCGCGCAGGAACACCGCCGCGCGGTCGTCGAAGGACAGCTCGGCCCACGCCGGCGCCGCCTGCTTCGCGGCGCGCACGGCCTGCTCGGCGTCGGCGTGCGTCGCGTGCGCCGACGTGCCCAGCACGGCGGTGTGCCGGTGCGGCTGGACCACCTCGAACTTCTCCCCGGCGGCCATCCGCTGCACGCCGTCGATCGTGGCGGTCAGCTCGATCTGCTCACCGGCCAGCTGCGGCAACCGCGCCTGCAGGGCGGCGCGCTCCGGCGAACCGGGGGCGTAGGTGAGCACCGGTTCGTTGAGCGGCGCGGGAACACGGGTGACGGCGTCCATGACAGGACCCCTCTCAGGAGGTGGTGACGAGGGAGAGCAGGAAGAAGCGCAGGGCGGCGAGCTGCCGCCGGTGTCGGTCAGATGGAGAGTGCGAGCCGGCGGGCATCGAGGACAGCAGCGTGGATGTTGCGGCTGGCGACGGCATCGCCGAGCCGGAACAGCTGGTAGCGCCCGGCGGGGTCGGACGTCTCGGGTTGCGGTGCGGCGTGGACGAAGGCGTCGAGGTCGATCTCGCCGCCGTTGGACGAACCGTCCCGGAGCTCGAGGTACACCTCGTCGTTGGGCACGGTCCCGTGCTCGACGACGACCTGGTCGACGACCCGCTCGACCGTGTCCCCGGTGTACTCGTTCCGGAGCACCGCGACCAGCCCGTCGGGGCCACGGCGGACGTCCTGGAGTCGGTGGTCGGGAGTGAGGCGGACACCGGCACGGTAGAAGGCCTCCAGGTACGCCGGGTACAGGGTGCCGATCACCTCCTGGCCCACCAGCCGATCCGGGGTGACGAGCTCCACCTCCGCCCCGGTGGCGGCGAGGCGCTCGGTGACGCCGAGCGCGTGGTCGGTGCCGTGGTCGTCGAACACGAGCGCGCGCCGCCCGGGACGCACGTCGCCGGACAGGACGTCCCAGGTGGAGACGACGAGGTCCTCGCGCAGGGGTGCCGGGATCGCGGGCACGCCACCCGTGGCGACGAAGACGACGTCCGGGTCGAGCGAGAGGACGTCGGCCGCCTCGGCGTAGGTGTTGACCCGGACGGTCACCCCCAGCTTGCGGACCTCGGCCTCCAGCCACTGCACGATGCTCAGCAGCTCCATCTGCCGCTCAGAGGCCCGGGCGGCCAGTCTGATCTGGCCGCCGACCTCGCTCGCGGCCTCGAGCAGCGTCACGGAGTGGCCCGCCTCGGCACTGACCCGGGCTGCCTCCAGGCCTCCGGGGCCGCCGCCGACGACCACGACCCGTTTGCGCCGGGGTGCGGCCGGCGCGATGTGGGGGATGAGCTCCTCCCGGCCGGTGGCGGGGTTGTGCAGGCAGAGTGCGTCCAGGCCGACGTAGATCCGGTTGAGGCAGTACGACGCACCGACGCAGGGACGGATGCGGTCCTCATCGCCGGCCTCGAGCTTGCGCACGATGTGCGGATCGGCCATGTGCGCGCGCACCATGCCGACGAGGTCGACGTACCCCTCGCGCAGCGCATGACGGGCGGTGGGCAGGTCGGTGATCCGACCGGCGTGCATCAGCGGGAGATCCACCTTCTCCTTGAACGCGCCGACCATGGGCAGGTAGCCGCCGAGCGGAGTGCCGAGCGGCTGGACCTGCCGGGCGAGCTCCGCATCGGTCGACGCGGCGCCGACGGCGAGGGAGATGAAGTCGACGAGGCCGGAGGCCGCCAGGCGTTGACCGAACGCGATGGCGTCGTCGTGCGTGAGGCCACCGGCCGCGTTCTCGGCAGCGCTCATCCGCACGCCGACGATGAAGTCGTCGCCCACCGCGCCGCGGACGCGCTCGAGCACCTCGAAGGCGAACCGGAGCCGGTTGTCGAAACTGCCGCCGTAGCGGTCGGTGCGCTGGTTCATCCGTGGCGACAGGAACTGGTCGATGAGGTGACCGGCGTAGGCGCTGATCTCCACGCCGTCCAGGCCACCGTCCTTGCACCGGCGTGCCGCCTCGCCGAAGCCGCTGACGATCCGTCGGATGTCGAAGTCCTCGACCGCCTTGGGGAAGCTGCGGTGTGCGGGCTCGCGCAGGGGCGACGACGAGACCGTGGGCAGCCAGTCGGCCTGGTCCCACCCGGCACGCCGCCCCATGTGGGTGATCTGGCTCATGACCGCGGCACCATGACCGTGCACGCGGTCGGCGAGCGCCTGCAAGTGCGGGATGACGGCGTCGTCGCCGAGGTAGATCTGGCCGAACGTGGACGGCGAGTCGATCGCGACGTTGGCCGATCCGCCGATCATGGTCAGCGCGATGCCGCCCTTGGCCTTCTCCTCGTGGTAGAGCTGGTACCGCGTCTTCGGCAGGCCGTCCTCCGCGTACGCCGGCTCGTGGCTGGTGCTGACGACGCGGTTGCGCAGCCGCAGGTGCTTGAGCTGGAAGGGCTCCAGCAGGGGATCGGTCACCATGTCGCACCTTCACGTCGGTTCGGCGAGGCATCGAGGGCCAGGACGGCCCGACCTGTGGTCGGGATCTCCACTCGAGCGGCTTGGTCCAGCAGTCGGTAGTGAGGCAGCGCCCGCCCGGGAGCGGGACGTTTCCATGGCTCCACCACCGCCGCCTACCTCCACCCGTATGACGGGACACCCGTCAGGTTCGACACTTGTCGATCGCGGCCCGGGGCTCGTGGACCCCGGGTCACATGGGCCCCAGAAGTGACCGACGCAGGTACGAGCGGGCGGACGCCTGTTCCGGTCACGCGGGGCGGCACGCCCTTCCCGCGCCCTCCGGCCGTGAGGTCGCGGTCCTGTCCCGTCCGGTCGGTCGGCCGATCGCCGAGGTGGCGAAGGTAGGTAGGAAGGCCCTCTCCGGGCCCGGTGGTCGAGCGACGCCGGTCGCCTCGGGACGTCGCGCCCTTCGCCGTCCGGTGGTCCCCGACCTCGGCGGCGCCGGCTCCCGGTGAGCGCACCACGTCGGGCGTTGCGCTCGTATCGCCTTTCGACGGCTGTCGAAGCAATGGGCAGAACTGTCCTACACGCAATGGTGCTGCGCGCACATCGCGGCTGCGTACGCTTCGCCGAACATGATCCAGTTCACATCTGAGATGCATGTGGACGCGGGCTCGGGGGCTCATTTCGGTGCATCTGCGCCGAATCGGTCCGGCGATGGGAGAGATCGATGCTGAGAATTCTGCAGCTGGCGACCGCGCAATGAGCACCATTGTGAGCAGTCCGTCGCAGCCGGCGGAGGCAAAGGACGACGTCCGCGTCGCCCACCGCCAGCACCCGGGCTGGTGGGTCCTCGTCGTCTTCGTCGGTCTGTGCCTGGCCGGCCTCGTCAAGACGCTCGTCACCAACCCCAATCTCCAGTGGGACGTGGTGGCCGACTACTTCTTCAGTACGCGGGTCCTCCGCGGTCTTCTCGTCACTCTCGAGTTGACCGTCCTGGCGATGTTCTTCGGCATTCTGCTGGGGATACTGACCGCGGTCATGCGGCTGTCGCCGATCCGGATCCTGTCCTCGGTCGCGTGGGCGTACACCTGGTTCTTCCGGGGGACGCCGCTGCTGGTCCAGATCATCTTCTGGTACAACCTTGCGGCTCTCTTCCCGACCATCGACCTGGGCATCCCGCTGATCGGGCCGACGTTGTGGTCCGGTGACGC
The DNA here is from genome assembly GCF_051383635.1 of Geodermatophilus sp. CPCC 205506. Classification (NCBI taxonomy): domain Bacteria; kingdom Bacillati; phylum Actinomycetota; class Actinomycetes; order Geodermatophilales; family Geodermatophilaceae; genus Geodermatophilus; species Geodermatophilus sp. CPCC 205506. The sequence continues at coordinate 4,172 of NZ_JALPKP010000064.1, forward strand.
CAACGTCGTGATCACGCCGTTCGTCGCCGCGTTGCTGGGACTGGCCCTCAACGAGGGCGCGTACATGTCCGAGATCGTCCGGGGCGGCATCGTCTCGGTCGACCAGGGGCAACACGAAGCGGCCGTGGCCCTGGGCATGCGCAGCTCCCGCGTGATGCGGCGGATCGTCCTGCCGCAGGCGATGCGGGTGATCGTGCCGCCCACGGGCAACCAGGTGATCGGCATGCTGAAGTCGACCGCCCTGGTGAGCGTCACGTCGACGGCCGAGCTGCTCTACACGACCCAGCAGATCTACAACCAGACCTTCCAGACCATCCCGCTGCTGATCGTCGCCAGCATCTGGTACCTCATCGTGACCAGTGTCCTCAGCGTCATCCAGTACTACATCGAGCGGCGCTACGCCCGCGGCGGACGCCGGGAGCTCCCGCTCACCCCGTGGCAGAAACTCCAGCGCGCCGTCGCCGACGTCCGCGGACGCGTCCAGACCTCGACGGCCGGGAGCGCATGATGGCCGCCGCAGTTCCCACGTCAGCCGACACCCCACTCGCCGAGCGCGAGGTCGTGCTCCGGGCCACCGGCATCCGCAAGCGCTTCGGCCTCGTGGAGGTGCTCAAGGGTGTGGATCTCACCGTTCTCCGCGGCGAGGTCATGTGCATCATCGGCCCCTCCGGCTCGGGGAAGAGCACCTTGCTGCGCAGCCTCAACCACCTGGAGGAGATCGACGGGGGGCGGGTCGAGCTCGACGGCGAGCTCGTCGGCTACCGGCAGCGCGGCCACCGGTACGTGACCATCCCCGAGAAGCAGCTCGCGGCGCAGCGAGCGCGCATCGGCATGGTGTTCCAGTCGTTCAACCTGTTCCCGCACATGACGGTGCTGCAGAACGTCATCGAGGCGCCGGTCGGAGTGCTCAAGCAGCCGGCGGCGGAAGCGAAGGCCACCGCGATGCAGCTGCTGGAACGCGTCGGGCTGACTGCCAAGGCGAACAACTACCCGCGCCAGCTGTCCGGGGGCCAGCAGCAGCGGGTCGCCATCGCCCGTGCGCTCGCGATGAAGCCCCGGCTCATGCTCTTCGACGAGCCCACGTCCGCCCTCGACCCGGAGCTCGTCGGTGAGGTCCTCGAGGTGATGAAGGCCCTGGCTCGCGACGGCCTGACCATGGTCGTCGTGACCCACGAGATGGGTTTCGCCCGCGAAGTCGCCGACTCGTTGCTCTTCATGGACGGCGGCGTCGTCGTCGAACGCGGTCACCCCCGGGACGTGCTGCTCAACCCCCAGATGCCCCGGACGAAGGACTTCCTGTCCCGAGTTCTCTGAGCCGGTCTCCCCGCCCGGTCCAGCAGTCCCGGCCCATCGACCTGTCCGCCACACGAGCGCGGACCACTACAGGAGGTACACGCATGTCTCGATCCAAGGCGGTCCGGCGGTCGGTCGCCCCCCTGGCGGTCGCCACCGTCGTCGGCTCACTCGGGCTCGCCGGATGCGGCGACCCCGCCGCCAGTGGTGAGGGCGGCGGCGAGGCGGCGTCCGAGGGGTCGATGGTCACCACGACGTGGGACCTGGAGCCGGTCGACTCCGTCGTGGCGCTGGTGCCGGAAGAGTTCAAGGACCAGCCCATCACGAACGGCATCTACAACACGTTCCCGCCTCAGGAGTTCCTGGAGGGGGACACCCTCGTGGGCATCCAGCCCGACATCGCCCTGGCGCTGAGCGAGGTGATGGGTGTCGAGCTCGACAACGTGCCCGTCGGCAGCTTCGACTCCCTCATCCCGGGAGTGGTCAGCGGCCGGTACGACATGTCGAGTGCCGACTTCGGTGTCACCCAGGACCGTCTCCAGCAGGTGGACTTCGTGACGGAGTTCCGCATCGGCACCGCCTTCGCCGTCAAGGAGGGCAGCGGCATCACGATCGGCCAGGCCACGGACCTGTGCGGCCACTCGGTCGGGGTCCAGGCCGGCTCCTACTTCATCGACCAGATCAACGGCGCGAACGAGGAGTGCGCCGCGGCGGGCCTCGAGGCGATCCAGCTGCAGACCTATCCCGACGACGGTGCGCGGAACCTCGCGGTCAGCAACGGGCGGATCGAGGTCACGGCGACCACCGAGGACGCCCTCGCGTACTCCATCGACAGCCAGAGCCTCCCGCTCGAGCTGCAGGAGTTCGTGTACGAGCCGGTCGAGCAGGCGATCGTGATCCCCGACGGCAGTGCGCTCGGCCCGGCCGTGGCAGCTGCGATGAAGGAGATCGTCGCCAACGGTACGTACGCCGAGATCCTGGAGAAGTGGGGAGTGGAGGGCATCGCGTACGCCTCGCCGGACGAGGTGCAACTGCTCACCGAGCCGACGCAGGCTCCGTGAGCGGGCCCAGCAGCGAAGACCCACCACGAGAGGGGAGCGGGACCATCAACGCGCACTCGGAGCCGACCAGCCCGGTGGAGGCCGCGGGGCAGCGGTACGACGTCGTCGTGATCGGCGGGGGAGTGATGGGCAGTGCCACGGCCTGGCACCTGCTGACCCAGGCGCCCGGCCTGTCCGTCGCCGTCATCGAACCCGATCCCGGCTACTCCGGAGCGGCGTCCTCCTTCGCGAGCGGTGGGGTACGGCAGCTGTTCTCCCGTCCCGAGAACGTGCTGATGTCCCGGTACACCCACGAGGTCATCGACGGCTGGGCCGACTGGGCGCCGCCGTCGGGGACGGCCGAACCCGACGAGGTCCCGGATCTGGGCTGGCGGCCCAACGGCTACCTCTTCATCACCGACAACGACCTGTCCTCCCGGCTCCGGGCCGACTTCGAGCAGCAGGTCTCCCTGGGGGTGGAGGCCGTCTGGCTGGAGCCGGACGAGGTCGGGGAGCGCTATCCGCTGATCGCCACCCAGGACCTCGGCCCTGCGGTGCTGTCGCCGCGCGACGGGTGGCTGGATCCGACCGCCTTCCTCCGCGGCATGGAACGGCGCAGCCGGCGTCTGGGAGCCGTGTTCCTCCGGGACCGGGCGGTCGACTTCGACCGGACGGGGCGGCGGCTCACCGGCGTCCGGCTCGAGTCCGGGTCGACCGTCCACGCCGACTCCGTCGTGAACGTCGCCGGGGTGTGGGGTCCCGGGCTGTCGGCGAAGCTCGGACTGGAGCTCCCGGTCGAGCCGATGCGGCGCTTCGACCACTACGTGGAGACGACCACGTCCTTCGCCGGCTATCCGTTCATCAAGGACCCGCGGGGGCTGGCCGTCCGGCCCGAGGGGGCCGGCCTCACCGCGGCGCTGGTGGACTTCTCGACGCCGGGCGGCTGGGACCTCAGCATCGACAAGTCGTGGTTCGAGGACGTCGTCTGGCCGGCACTCGTCGAGCGGGTGCCGGCGGCCGACCAGCTGAAGCTGGTCTCCACCTGGTCGGGGCACTACGACCAGAACCGGCTCGACGGCAACATGATCCTCGACCGGTGGGACGAGCTCGACAACTACTACGTCGCGACCGGCTTCTCGGGGCACGGGCTCATGCACGCGCCGGCGGTCGGCCGCGCGCTGGCCGAGCTGATCCTGCACGGTTCGTTCCAGACCCTCGACCTGGGCCGGATGGGTCTCGGGCGCGTCCTGTCGGGCACGCCCTACCGGGAGCTGACCATCCGGTGACCGAGCCGGACGCTGCCGTCCGCCCCGTCGGCCCCGGGTGACCCTGGTGCGGATCGGGATCGTCATCCTGCCCGAGCGGAACTGGGCCGCCGACCGGGAGCGCTGGCAGCGCGCGGAGTCCTACGGCTTCGACCACGCGTGGATCTACGACCACCTGGCTTGGCGCAGCCTGGCCGACGGTCCCTGGCACGCGACGGTCCCGACCCTCACCGGCGCTGCCCTTGCCACCAGCCGGATCCGGCTGGGCACCCTGGTCACCACGCCCAACTTCCGTCATCCCGTACCGCTCGCGAAGGACCTGATGACCCTCGACGTCATGTCGGGAGGTCGGCTGACCGTCGCCATGGGCGCGGGCGCCCCCGGGTACGACGCCTCCGTCCTCGGCGGTGTGGCCATGTCCCCGCGGCAACGCCTCGACCGGTTCGTGGAGTTCCGCGGCCTCCTCGACCGGCTGCTGACCTCGCCGGTGACGGACTGGTCCGGCGACTGGTACACCGCGGTCGGCGCCCGGATGATCCCGGGCCCGGCGCAGGACCCGCGGCCCCCGTTCCTCGTGGCGGCCGACGGCCCCCGGGGAATGCGCTTCGCCGCGTCCGCGCCGGGAGGTCCCGGGGACGGGTGGGTGACCCTGGGGACGGCTGACACCTCCCTGCCCGACCCGGAGTGGTGGGCCGAGGTCGGCGCCACCGCACGACGGATGGACGACGTCCTCGCCGAGGCCCCGCAGCGCCCGCCCGGGTTCGTCAGGATGCTCTACATGGGATCTCGCACGGCCACCACCACCACGGTGGAGCACCTGCGCGACCACCTCGGCCGCGCCGCGGATCTGGGCTTCACCGACGTCGCCCTCACCTGGCCCCGTCCTGACCAGCCCTTCCGCGGCGACGAGTCACTCCTCGAGGAGATCGCGAGCGCGCTTCCCGAGCTCAAGCGCCTCGGCAGCTGAACATCGCCGAACGGGCCTCCCCGGGTCGTCGTGGGAGGCCTGCTCGTGTCCTCCAGCCGTGCAGCCGTGCCCAGTCCGCGGTCTCCTCGGCCACTGAAGACTGTCAGCGGTGCGTCGTCGGGATCGGCGGATGCGAGCCGGACCGAGCCGCGGCTGGCCGGTCCGGACAGGTCGACCCAGAACTGGACGCCGGGCACCGGCACCAGGCGGCCGTTGCGCAGTCGGCGGGTCAGGGGCAGGAACTCGTTCTGCAGGTTGGGGGAGTCGACGTCGTCGCGGCCGCGGAGGAACGCGCCGGCCTCGAAGAAGTTCGTGGTGCTCAGCCCGCGGCGTCGCAACTGCATCCGGGGGTACGGGCGCGGACCCCGATGCCGTCGTAACTCACGTCCATGTGTACTTGGAGCGACGCGTGACGACAACTGTCGAAGCCGACCGGCCCCTGTCCCTACGCGACGTGAGTTGAATGTCCGTGGGACGGTGGATTCGTCATTTCTACGTAATCTCGATGTGTGCCTCCTTCCCGGTTCCCCACGCGTCGCCACGCCCGTCTGCCGGACCGGGCATGGCGAGCCCTCCGGGGCTCCGGTCCTCCTACGGCACCATTCGGCCTGCGCGCCCAGCCGGGCCGGGTGGACGATGTCACGGCCTACGCCGCCCTGGGCCTGGCCCTTCGCATCGGGGAGTCGTTGCTGGCCGTGGGGGCCTCCGCGGCCGACGTGACCGCCACGGTGCTGCGGGTGGCAGCGGCCTACGGCTTGACCAGCTGTCAGGTCGACGCGACGTTCACCTCACTGACGGTCAGCTTCGACCGGGACGATGCCGTGCCGCTCACCGCCATGCGCATCGTGAACATGCGGGGGATGGACTACAACCGGCTCCAGGGGGTCACCGACCTGGCGCGGGAGATCGTGGCCGACCGACTGGACATCGAGGAGGGACACCGCAGGCTGGATGAGGTCGTGTCCGCCCCCCACCCGTACCGTCGCCGCATCCACGCGCTGGGCTGGGCCGGTGTGGCGGGCGCCGTCGGCTTCCAGCTCGGCGGTGGGTGGCTGGTGGCCCTGGTCGCGGCGCTGACCACGGCCGCGATCGAGCAGATCATGCGGGTCCTCGGCCGACGTGGGGTCCCGGCGTTCTTCCAGCAGGCGGCCGGTGCCGCGGTGGCGACGGGAGTGGCCGTCCTGCTCGTCGTCTGGGACGTCGACGTCCGCAGCTCGCTGGTGGTCGCCGCGGGGATCGTGGTGCTCCTGGCCGGGCTGGCGCTCGTCAGCGCGACGGAGGACGCGATCAGCGGCTTCCCGGTCACTGCCGCCGGTCGGGCCTTCGAGATGATGACGCTGACGGCCGGCATCGTCGTCGGCATCGCCGGCGTGCTGGACCTGGCCCAGCGGGCACGACTGCTGTTGACGGTGGTGGACCCAGAGACGTCCAGCGTGCCGTTCGCCGTCGGACTGGCCGCGGCGGCCGCGATGGCGGGGTCCTGGGCGCTGGCTTCCTTCGCCCGCACGCGCGCCGTCGGCGTCGCCACCGTCGCCGGCGCGCTGGCGTGGACGACGTTCTCGGTCGCCGGGGCGCTCGGCGCGGGAACGGCGGTGGCGAGCGCGACGGCGGCCGTCGTCGTCGGGTTCTGCGGGGAGGCACTGACCGGACGGCTGCCCATCCCCCCACTGCTCGTGGCGGTCTGCGGGATCCTGCCGCTACTGCCCGGGCTGGCGATCTACCGGGGACTGTTCGGCATCGTCGTCGAGTCCGACCTGACGGGCGGCCTGGACGCCCTCGTGGGGGCCGCGGCCATCGGGCTCGGCCTGGCTGCCGGCGTGTCGTTGGGGAAGAGCCTCGGTCGGCCGCTGGGCGGTCGGCGCGACCGGTTCGACCGGCGGGTGCGCCGCCGCGCGACGAGCGAAGACTGACCTACGGACGCGTGTTCCCCGTACGACCGTGAGAATGCCTTTCACGTTCGGCTGCAACATCGTTTGCTTTTCTTTTGTGGTGATCGGCGCGAGAATTGCGGTGACGGCACCGCCGGAACCGTTCCTCGCTTCACTGGTGATCCGAACGTCCCCACACCACAAAGGAGAGTTCACGTGACCCATGCGCTCGACACGCGTCTTGCCAGCCGGCAGACGGCGTTCAGCGAGATCCCGCTCATCGACATCGGCCCACTGGTCGACGGGAGCGACCCGGACGGCGTCGCCCGGAAGATCGGTGAGGCCTGCGAGCAGGTCGGCTTCTTCTACGTCGAGAACCACGGTGTCCCGAAGGACCTCGTCGAGCGCATGTACGCGGCGACTCAGAAGTTTTTCGCCCTGCCCCTCGAGGTCAAGCAGCGGCTGCACGTCGCCAATTCCGGCGTCACGCTGCGCGGCTACATCCCGCCATACGGCGAGAACGCCGACCCGAAGAACAGTCGCGACCTCAAGGAGGTCTTTGACTTCGGCGTCGACCAGGAGGACGTGTCCCCGTTCTTCGGACCGAACCTGATGCCCGCGGAGCTCCCTGAGTTCAAGGAGATCTGCGAGGAGTACCACAGCGCGATGATGGCGCTGGCCCGCAAACTGGTCAGTTCCTTCGCCCTCAGCCTCGATCTCCCGGCGGACTACTTCGAGCGCCTGCAGCAGAACCCGATCACGATCCAGCGCCTTCTTCACTACCCGTCGCAGCAGGGGAACGTCTCCCAGGACGAGATCGGTATCGGCGCGCACACGGACTACGGATTCCTGACGATCCTCTCCCAGGACAGCGTCGGCGGTCTCCAGGTCCGCAACAAGGACGGCGAGTGGGTGAGCGCGCCGCCGGTCGAGGGCACCTTCATCATCAACATCGGTGACCTGGTTCAGGCCATGACGTGTGGTCGCTACTCGTCGACCGTGCACCGGGTCATCAACACCAGCGGGGTCGCCCGGTACTCGATCCCGTTCTTCATCGACCTGGACTTCGATGCGGTCCCGGAGCCGCTGCCCACCTGCGCGACCGCGGAGGACCTGGCCGCCTTCACGCCCTTCACGTGCGGCGAGTACAAGTACCGACGCTTCGTAGACGTCTACCCACACCTGAAGGGCGCCGGCACGGGGGCCGCTTCCGCGTCCTGACGTACGACCCGATCGATCAGCGGTGTGCGGAGGCAGCCCCGCGGGCTGCCTCCGCGCGCATGCTGCGCGGTCCCTCGCCGGGCTTTCGAGACTTGTCGAACGAGGCGGGCATTCTCTCCTCTCCGTCGTGGAGGCGGCCCGGGTCCGTCCCTCCCTACGGTTTCTGCATGGCAAGCGGCGCGGTCAGCAGGTCGACACATCTGCAGTCGTCCGGGATCGACGACCGTGATGGCGAGCGGAGGGACGGCCCGGGCTGCGGCCCCGACCGGTCCGACGACTGCGTCGGCGCCCTCTGAGCATGTCGATGATCGATGGCAAGCTCCGGGTGCTGCAGATGGTCGATCGCCGCGGGAGCGTCACGGCTGCGGCGACCGCCATGAAGTACACGCCCTCGGCGGTCTCCTACCAGCTGCGCCAGCTGGCCGAGCAGCTCGGTGTGAAGCTCGTCGAACCCGCGGGCCGGGGCATCAAGCTGACGGCGGCGGCGCGTACGGTGCTGCGGCACACCGCCGTGATGCAGGCGCAGTGGGAGCAGGCGCGAAGTGAACTCGCGGCCACGAGTGAAGAGTCTTCGGGCCTCTTCACGCTGTGCGGCTTCTCGACGGCTGCGACGCATCTGTTGCCGTTGGCGGCGGCAACGTTGCACGATCGCCACCCGCGGCTGCGTGTCCGCGTGGTGGAGGCCGAGCCGGCCCGCTGCTTCGAGCTGCTCGAGGCGGAGGAAGCCGATCTGGCGTTGGTGATGGTGACCGCTGACTCGCCGTCGCTGAGCGATGGTCGCTTCGACCAGCAGTCGCTGCTGGACGACCCGCTGGACCTGGTGGTGCACGCGGAGCACCCGCTGGCCGCGCGCCCGACGGTCACGCTGGCGGACGCGGCTCGGGAGCCGTGGATCATCGGCACCCCGGGTGGGGCGTACCACCAGCTCACGGTCACCGCGTGTGTGGCCGCCGGGTTCGCCCCGGACATCGCCCACCAGGCGGATGAGTGGGAAACCGGCGCGGCGCTCGTGGCTCACCGGCTGGGGGTGATGCTGATACCGCGTCTCGGGCTCATCAACACGGAATGGCCCGTCACGCGTATCCGCCTCTCCGGCGAACCCGTGCCTGCCCGGCGGATCCTCGCGACCACTCGTAAGGGGGGTGCCGGGCACCCCCTCGTCGCGCAGACGCTCGACCTGATCCAGGTCGCCTCCTCGAGCCTGTTCTCGGGTGGCGTCCCCCGTGGGACACCGTCGGCGAGAGCCGAGTGACCGTGTGGTGGCGGGCGGCGGTCCTCGGTCGCGTCGGGTCGGCGTACATGGACGGTGGCGGTCACGTCCGGCGCGGGCCGAGCATGCCGGGAAGCATCCGACGGTAGGGCAAGACCTCCAACGGCGACCTCGGGACGTCTCTCGCGAGGTGGCCGTCGCCTCGGTGCCCACCCCGCACCCGGGCTCCCGGTCGGTCGGGGGAGTGCTGGCAGCTCTCGCGCTCTCGGCGGTGATCTGTCCGCCGGCCGACACCGCGTTCAGTCGCGGGCCGAGTTCGCTGGCGACCACGGCCTGTCGTGCGGGCCGGTCGCCGCACTCCGGGCCCTGGACGATGCCTCGAGATCCACCACGGGAGTCCCGGCGGCTGCTCGCACCACACGCGGATCCCGAACGACGGATGAGCTCGTTCCCCGTGCTCCACGATGACAGCCACACCGGCACCTGGGCGCGGACGGGCCGGTCCGGCGCAGCGATGAGGCGGACCACTGTCGCCTCATCGCTCAACTCGAACGGCGGGCTCTCACTTCTCGGGCGGCCGCTGGCCGGCCTTCTCCAGGCGGGCGTGGAGGTGGTCGGGAAGGACCACTCGTTCGACCGGGGAGTAGTACCTGCCGAAGTCGATGCCGTACCGGACGCGAAGCCGCTCGAGGTGGTCCTCGACGCGGTGGAGGTAGTCGGCAGCGAATGCCGCCGGGTCCAGCGCGATGAGGAACAGGCCGACGCGTGGCGGCTGCTCCCCGGACGCGAAGTCCGGCGCGTCCATGGAGAACGACGCCCCGGACAGGACGGACAGCAGCTCGATGACGAGGGCGATGTTGCTGCCCTTCACACCGCCGAACGGCAGCAGGGGCCCGAGCAACGCGGCCTTCGCGTCGGTCGTGGGGTTGCCGTGGGCATCCAGCGCCCACCCGGCCGGGATCGGCTCGCCCGCCGCGGCTGCATCCCGGATCCGCACCCACGCGACGGTGCTCGACGCCTGGTCGATGAGGCGCGGCGGCCGGCCCGGGAGGGCGAACGAGAACGGGTTCGTCCCGGTGACGGCATCTGGGGCGCCGTAAAGGGACATCAGTGGTGTGGAGTTGGCCCCCGCGAACGCCACGAGCCCTTCGGCCGCGAGGTCTGACGTGTAGTACCCGAGTTCGCCGACGGGGAAGGCATCGCTGATGCTGAGCACGGCGACCCCGCTGTCCCGAACCGCATCCAGCAACACCGGACGCGCGGTGCGGAAGGCCAGCTGGGCGATCCCGTCGTCCGCCGACACCGTGATGACCGACCGGCGGTCGTTGTGCACGACGGGTCGGGGAGTGCCGTTGAGCCGACCGCACTCGAGTGCGTCGAGATAGTCGAGCAGGTGCGCCACGCCCACGGCTGTGTTGCCGCGGCGTTCGGCAGCCAGTACCGCGTCCGTCAGCGCCGAAGCTGTGTGCTCGTCGCCGCCGGCGTGGGTGATGGCTGTCGAGCAGAGGGATGCGAGCCGATCCCAGCCGACCTGGATCACCTGTACCGCCTTCCTGGAACGCGATCTGTCCGGCGCAGCCGTGTGCGCCGCAGTTGCTCGGTCACTTCTCGTCCTGATCCGCCGGCGGTCTCGAGCGGTCCGGCACGTCGTGAGGGTGGGGGTCCGTGCGGTGGAGGCGTTCAGATGCGTCGGGATCCGCCACGGAAGGCGATCATCATCTGCCGGGACCGGGTCGGGTGGCCGCATGCACTCGTAGTCCGTGCGGCCACCCGTCCCGGCGTGCGTACTTCTCGTGTGCGGCGGCCGACGGCCGGTCAGTGCGAGTACACGGCAGCCGCCTCGGTGAGAGACATGCCCTTCGTCTCCGGAGCGAGCCACTGCGACAAGCCCGCGCCGGCGGCTGCGACGGCGGCAGCGATCAGCATGGTCGGCCCGGTCCCGAGCGACTCCATCGACACCGGCAGCAGGAACGTGCCCAGGGCGGCCCCGATCCGGCTGACCGCAGCCGCGAAGCCGGTGCCGACGCCGCGGATCTCGGTCGGGAAGACCTCACCCGGATAGACGCCCGTCAACGTGGTGTACCCCGCGTTGAGGAACGAGAAGACGAGGAACAGGGTCAGCACGATCGCCGCCGGCGCACCCGTCCACAGGCCGATGACGGCCAGGACGACGGCGCACGCCCATTGCGGCGGAATGGTCAGCACGCGGCGGCCGAGTTTGTCGATCAGCAGGACCGTGACCACGACTCCGGCAACGGCGAGCGCGGAGAGCCCGACCCCACCCGCGAGCCCACCGGACAGCCCGTACTGCTGCACCACGCTGTCGGCGAAGGTGGCGATCGCGAAGTACGGGGCGACGGCGCAGAACCAGAATCCCGAGGTGAAGGCCGTGGCCCGCCAGTGCTGCTTCGAGAACAGCATCCCGACGGTGCCCTTCTGGACGTCCTCGTGCGTGAGGTCGTCCAGGGTGTCGTCCGGCATGTACTTCTCGGCGAGGGCGCGGGCCTCGTCCCTGCGGCCCACGCTCCACAGCCAGCGGGGCGATTCCGGCAGTCCGAGCCGGCCGAGGAACAGGGCCGCCGCGAGGAACGTGCTCGTGCCCAGGATGAACTGCCAGCCGAGGTCGGTGTTCTCGATCAGCAGGTAGCCGATCAGGAACGCGATCATGAAGCCGGCGTACCAGGCGATCGTCATCCCACCGAGGAGTCGCCCCCGCAGATGGGTGGGCGAGAACTCGGCCAGCATGGGCCAGCCGACCCCGTACTCGATGCCGATCGCGATGCCCATCAGGAGTCGCACCAAGAGCAACAGCGTCGGTGATTCGATGAAGAACTGCAGACCCGACGCGACCGTGAAGAGCGCGATGTCGAACATGAACACCGGCTTGCGGCCCAGCTTGTCGGTGACCATGCCACCGATCGGCGCGCCGAAGAAGATGCCGACCAGCGCCGCCGCGGCGACCAGGCCCTCCATGAGCGACGAGAGCTGCAGGTCCTCGGCTATCGTCGCCGACACCGGTCCGACGATGCCGAGGATGTAGCCGTCCAGGAACATGCCGCCGATCAGGACGGTGATCATCCTGAACAAGAAGCGTCGTTTGTTGACCGCTGCGGCGCCGCCGCCCCGGCCCGAAGCGGTGTTCGCCAGATCTGACATCGGTCTCTCCTGTCGGTCGGGGTCGGTGGTGCGGGATGCGTTCCTCTTCGCGGTGTGGGGGTCGTCGGTGGAGCAGGGGCCGTCCGCGCCGGACACCCCTCGGTGTGCGAGATGGACGACGTCCGTGCAGCGCAGCTGCCGCGGGCACCGCGAGCGCGGCGGGCATGCCTCGACGCGGCCGACGTCACGTCGACCGGTGGTGCGTGCTGCCTCCGCGCCGGCGCCGTGATCCGGAGGCGCGGAGGACTCCGCTCGGCCTACTCGGCGGGCGGGTTCCCGGGGCCGGGACCGCCGGCCCAGACCATGAGGACGGGCTCGGAGCTCCGGTTGTGGATCCGGTGCGGCACGGCAGGGGGGAAGGTGATCGTGTCGCCCGCGGCGAGCTGGTACTCCTTCTCGCCGTCGTCGAGGACACCCTCGCCCGAGACGCAGTAGAAGACCTCCCACGCCCCCTCGTGACCCGGGTCCACGGCACCGGTGTCACCGGGGTTCACCAGCGAGCTGCCGAACCACACGTCGTCGTTGCGGAAGTACTCACGGCAGAGCTCGGGGCCCTCGTAGAAGACCTTTGCCTCGCTCTGTCGGATCACGATCGGGTCGGGCCTGGTCATCGTTGTCACTCCTTCGTCAGGGTCTGCATCGACTGATCGGGGGTGGGCGGCTGCCACCGCCTGCGTCGTCCGGCACCCGTCGTCGAGCGCGGACTGCGCTCGGCTAGCCGTCGAGTCGTGCGAGCGCGGCCTCGAGCTGCGCCACGCCCTCGGGCTCGAGTTCCTGGAGGGGCTCCCGGGGGGCGCCCACGGGGAAGCCGCGCAGGCGCAGGCCGGCCTTGACTGCCTGGCTGAACGGGACCGTGAGCAGCGCGTCGATGACGGGGAAGACCCGGCGCCACAGCTCGCGGGCTCCGGCGACGTCCCCGGCGCGCAGCGCGCGGGCCACGGCGACGATCTCGTCGGGGACCAGGTTCGCTGCGCCGACCATCACCCCGGTGGCGCCTTCGAGGAGGGCGCTGAAGCTGTAGCTGTCCCACCCCATGATCAGCTTGATGTCGTCGCGGTGGTGGTGGATGAGCCGGAGCGCCTGCTCGTAGTCCTTGCTGGAGTCCTTGACGTACTCCACGTTCGGCACGTCGCGTCCGAACGCGGCGAGGGTCTCGGCGTCGAGGTTGACCCCGGTCGTGAAGGGGTTGTTGTACAGCATGATCGGGGTGTCCACCGCCGACGCGACGTCCTGGATGTACCGGCTGACCTCCGCGAGCGTCAGCGGCTCGTAGTACGGGTTGGTCAGCATCAGGACGTCGGCGCCCGCCCGCTCGGCGGCCTGGGAGAGGTCGATCGCCTTCGAGGCGGTCATCCCGCCGGTCTGGCACACCACGGGCGCCCGCCCGGCGGTGTGGTCGATGACGATCTCGAACAGGCGCAGACGTTCCTCGTCGGTCAGGGTCGCGAACTCCCCGGTCCCGCCGCCGGCGACGAGGGCGTCGACTCCGGCGTCGAGCGAACGGTCGACCACCTTCCTGAGCAGGGACTCGTCGATCTTGCCGCTGTCGTCGAACGGTGTCGTGAGTGCGGTGAGGATGCCGCTGACTTCTCTCGCCATGACTCGTCCCTCTCGGCTCGTTGTCTGGTCGTGGAGGATGGGGGAGGTGGTCGCTGGTCTCAGGTGACGATCAGCTGCTGGCGCGTGGACAAGAGGCTGGCCGCCTCCTGCGCAGCGGTGAACCCGGAGCTGATGGCGGTCTCGGTGTAGAGCGTCCCGAGGTAGTCGCCCGCCAGGAACACCCGCTCCGACGGGCGGGTCAGGGTGGGTTGGATCTTGCTGCGGCCCGGGAAGGAGTACGGCGAACCGAACGGGAACTTCTCGACGCGCGCCTCCGCGACGATGTCGGCGAACCCGGGGAAGATGTCGTCGAGGTCCGTGATGTAGGTCTTGACGATCTCGTCGTCGTCGATGTCCCACAGGCGACGACCCAGACTGGCCGGCGAGAACGCCATGATGCTGCCGCCGGGCTGACGGGTGGTCTCCCGGCCGCGGACGACGCTCGCCTGGTTCAGCGCGACGCTGAACGACTTGTTGGCGGCGGCGATGCCGTACGTGTTGTCGTAGGGCATCGACGTCGTCTCGTTGGTCAGGAAGGCGCCGCTGACGTGCGGGCCGTAGACGATCTTCGACAAGGCCTCGCGGAGGTCCGCGGGCAGGTTCACGGCCATCCGGTGCGTGATCGGCGCAGGGGTGGCGAGGACGGCCGTCCGCGCTTTGATCTCCTGGGCGGCGCCGTCCTTCGTGAACCGGACGACGACGTGGTCCCTGTTCTGGACGACCTCGTGCACCTCGGCGCCGAGCTGGATTCGGTCCCGCATCGACTGCGCGATGCCCTCGGTGAGGGTGGAGGCCCCGCCGAGGATGTTGCGGCCGAGCCCCTGACCGATGTTCCAGATCAGGCTGAAGTAGCCGATGCCGGCGCCGGCGGAGAGCTGGTCGGGATCGGCCGCGGACCGCGTGACCGGCGGGAGGAAGAAGCTCGCCGCGTCGTCGGAGAGGTGGCCGATGTAGTCGGCGAACGTGCGTTCGTTGTCGAAGTCGTAGACCCGCTGCTGGCGCACCTCGCCGGTCTCCCCGGGCCGCTTGCGGACCGCGCGGGTGTAGCGGAGGACGTCGACCCCGACCCGGGCGCCCTTCCTCAGGATCTCCAGTCGAGACGACAACGGCATCGGGAAGCGGAAGGGGTAGAGCTGGACCGGGCCCGTGGAGAGGAACTTGCCGTTCATCGCCATGCCCTTGAGCGAGCCCGGGATGTTCATCGACCGCGTCCCGGTCTCCGCGAGCAGCTCCGTCGTGGAGCTGCCCTCACCGGCGAACATGTGGCCCCCCCAGTTCAGGACGTAGGGGCCGCGCTTCTCCGACTGGATCCGGCCTCCCACGCGGTGGTCGGCCTCCAGCACCTCGATGTCCCAGTGGCGGAGCCGCCAGGCCGCCGACAACCCCGCAAGGCCGCCGCCGACGATCACCACATCTCTCACGGGTCTTCCTCTCGATCAGAACCACTCGTTGACCGCACACGGCACGCACGACGCGACACACCGCGTGCGCGGCTGCTTGTTCGGCGGGGTGGAGCCGGGGTCGCCGGCCGTCAGCCGGCGGCAGGCTCCGCCGCGACGAGCAGGGGCTTCAGTGACTCCTGGAGCGCCATGAACCGGGCGAACAGCACGTCGTAGACCTTCGCGTTCTCGGCCCGCGGGTGGAACGAGCGGTCGTACTCGACCGCCGCGCGCGAGACGGCAACGGCGGACTCCCAGAGGCCGACGCCGACACCGGCGATGATGGCCGCGCCGCGGCACGCGGCGCTTCCCGATCCGTGCAGGGTGTGCACCGGGAGTTGGGTGGCGTCGGCCTTGATCTGGCACCAGGCGTCGCTCTTCGCGCCTCCGCTGAGGGAGATGATCTCGTTGACGTCGACGCCCAGCTGGGTCGTGGAGTCGATCATGCGCCGCAGCACCATGGTGACGCCTTCCATGATCCCTCGGGACAGGTGCTGCTTCGTGTGGGCGAGCGTCAGTCCGAAGATCACGCCGCGCGCGTACGGGTCGAGGTCGGGCGGGCCGGATCCCTGCAGGTGGGGCACGACGACGAGGCCGTCGCAGCCGGGCTCGACCTGCTCGACCTCCTTGTCGATGAGGGAGTAGGCGTTGATGCCGCAGAGCTCCTCGACCTGCGTCTCGGTCGCGCAGAACTGGTCGCGGTACCAGCGCATGACCATGCCGCCGGTGGAGAAGGTGTGCAGCATGTACTGACCGGGGATGGCCGCGGCGAAGCAGGGGACGCGGCCCGCCTCGTCGAGGGTCAACTGCTCGACGATGGTGACGCTCGTCAGGGCGGATCCGGTGCTCTCCGAGAAGATGCCGGGGATGGAGTTCCCGATCCCCAGCGCGCCGCAGGCCTGGTCGAGCGCCCCGACCGACACGGGACAACCGGGCGGGAGACCGAAACCGGTCGCGGCGGTGGCGCTCACCGACCCGACGATCTCGCCCTGAGCGGCGATCTCGGGGAGCTGATCCTCGGTGATCCCGAGGTGGTCCAGCATCTCCGGCCAGTACCGCCGCGTGTTGATGTTCCAGAGGATCGTCGAACAGAGCAGCGAGTCCTCGCTGACCAGCCGACCGGTGAGCCGGTACACGAGGTAGTCCTTGAGGAGCACGAACTTGGCCGTCCGGGAGAACACCTCGGGCTGGTTCCGCTTGATCCACAGGATCTTGGCCGCGGGCCAGATGGCGTCCATGGCGACCTGACCGGTGGTCGCGTGGATGAGGGGACGTCCGAAGTGCTGCTCGATGTCCTCCGCCTCGGCGGTCGCCCGGTTGTCCAGCCACACGATCGCCGGCCCGATCGGTTCATTGTCCGCGTCGAGGCAGAGCATCGTCTCGCCCTGCGCGGACAGCCCGAGGGCCTCGAGCTCCGCGACGGGGACCGAGACGTCCCTCAGTGCACTGCTGACGGCGAGGGAGAACGTCGTCGTGTAGGTGTCGGCGTCCAGCTCGACCCAGCCGGCGCGTGGGGTGCGCAGGGAGTACTCCTCGGAGTGGCTCCCGACCTCGACGCCCTTGGCGTCGAAGACGGCCGCCTTGATCGCGGTGGTGCCGACGTCCACACCGAGCACGTAGGAGCTCATCGGGGCCCTCCATCGACCGTGGCGTCGACGTCCACGACGCGCTCGAGGTTCTCGCGGAAGGACCCACCGGGCGCGAACGTGCCGTCGAACAGCGCGCCACCGATCGTGTAGCCGAACGGGCCGATCTCGTGCATCAGCTGGATGCGCTCCGCGGAGTTGATGCTGCCGGCGACGATCACCTTGTCCCCGCCGAACTCGTGCACGACCTGCTTGGCCAGCTGGATCGGGTCGCCGTCGGTGTACCGGTAGGCCACCAGGTCGACGCCGTCGGCGCCGAGGTCACGGAGCCGGTCGGCATCGGCCAGGACGTCCTCCGGAGCGCCGGTCAGCTCGATCGGGGAACCGCCGACCCGGCCGCAGAACGGGAAGTACCTCATCCCCGCGCTGTGTGCCCGCTCCCTGACGGCCGGGGAGAACTCGCCTCCGGTGAGGTACTGGACTCCGCAGTCCGCGGCGAGGGCAGCGGCGTCGAGCAGCTCCTTCTCGTCGAAGCTCACGACCTCCAGGACCGGGGTCTTCCCAGCGCTCCGGAACTCCCCGACGAGCTGCTCCATCTCGTGAGTGGTCAGCCCCACGTCCTTGAAGCCCCAGTACTGGATGGGGAGGTCTGCCGCCTGCCGGAAGCAGTCGATGGCGTCGGGGACCGTGACGTCATCGTGGGTGAGCATGACGATCACCTGTGGCCTCAATGGGGTTCACTCTCCGAGTTCGCGTTGGGGGGCGGCGGGGGTGCGACGGCTGTGGGGAGAGGTCTGCGGGCTCCCGAGGGCGACGTGCCGAACGGGGGCGAACAGGCCGCCGCCTGGGCCTCGTAGAAGACCCGGCGTGTGGCGCCGCGGGGGAGTGGTGCTGAGCAGCTCGCGGACTGAGTCGTCCTACCAGCTCTAAGTTGTCCTACAACTTGCTGTGAGTCGTACCATAGGAGAGCGGCGTTGTCCCCGTCAACACCCACGGGCCCGTCTTTGCGTTGGCGGGTGGTCGGCCCTGTCGGCCGAGGCCGCTCAGGGGCGCGGGTGGCCCGCCGGACGGCGCCGATGACCGGCGTGGCCACGGCGCGGAGTCGAGGCGTGGACGCGGCCCGCTCGGCGGCCGCTACGGCGGGCCCGACACGGGACCCGCCGGAACGGGGCCGGCGGTTCAGCGAGCGCGGAGGCGTTCTCCCCGGTCGGCATGCGCCGGGGGACCGGCGGCCTGGACGGGGTGTGGCCCCTGCCGCACGAGCTGGAAGCTGAGGGCGCTCGCCAGGTGGTACTCGACCGAGTAGGAGACCGGCTGCTCGGCGGAGTCGTAGTCCACCTGCCTGATCACCAGGCACAGCTCATCGCTCGGGACCCCTAGGGCGGGGGCCTGCTCGGCGCCGACGTGCGCGGGCTCGAGCGTCGCGATGCCGAAGGTCACGTCGATGCCGCAGACCGTCGACAGGAACTGATAGAGCGACGGCCCCAGGGTCGGGGTCTGCTCCGGGAGGAGGGACGCCGGGAAGTAGTCGTGAGAGACCGTGACGGGCACGCCGTCCGCGGTGCGGACGCGGTAGAGGTGGACGACGGCCGTGCCGACCTCCACGGCGAGGCGATCGGCGATCTCCTCGTCAGCCTCCACCTGCCGCCAGGACATCTCAGCGACCCCTGGCGTGTGCCCGGTCGACCGGATGACCTGCTCGGCGCCCATGTTGAGGTGCAGGCTGCTCACGAGTGGCCGGACGGAGTTGACGTACGTGCCCGAGCCGTGGCGCCGGTTGACGATCCCGTCGTTCTCCAGCTGCGCGAGGGCGGCTCGGACGGTGACCCTGCTGACGCCCAGCTCCTTGGCCAACGTCGGCTCAGAGGGCAGTCGGTCGCCCGCCGCCCATTCCCCCTGCGACAGGCGTCGTTCGAGTGACCGGACCACCTTCGCGGTCACGGTGGAGCGACGGCGGTGCTCCGTGGGGAGTCGCCCACCCGGCTGGTCGTCGGGACGGGCCTGATCCAGCACGGCTTCGAGGCTACCCGACAGGACAACCGACGAGACGGTGCAGACAACTCGGGTCGCTGCTGCACCGGGGGCGCCGAGGGTGGGCATCCTGCTGGAGCTGAGTCCGGGCCGGACGGGATCGGTGCCGGCGACGGCGGGTCGTGGCGTGTCCACGGGGCCCTCGCGTGCGGCGCTGGGAGGCCGGGGCGCCCGCGCGTGTGGCGGTCACCGCTGAGTCCGGGCGTCGAGCCCCCGCAGTCGGGGGAGACCGTTCCGGCGAGCCGGGCCGCAGTCGACGGGAGTGCTCAGGCCTGCGCGGAGCTGAGTCGTCGGTAGTAGCCGGCGGTGGATGCCGGTGCGGGCTGGATGCCTCTGATCCGGTCGGCGATCTTCTCGGCCATCATCATGACCGGGGCGTTGAGGTTGCCGGTGATGACCCTGGGCATGATGGAGGCGTCGACGACGCGCAGTCCGGTGACCGCGTTGACCCGTCCCTGGCTGTCGACGACGGCGTCGTCGTCGGCACCCATCCGGCAGGTGCTGGACGGGTGGTAGGAGGTGCCGGTCGCGGTACGGATCCAGGCCTCGATCTCCGCGTCGGTCTGCACGTCGGGTCCGGGGTTGAGCTCGGCCCGGCAGTACTTGGCGAGGCTGGGCTGGGCCACCAGCTCCCGGGACTGGCGGACGGCGCGGACCATGTCGGCGAGGTCCTCGCGGCAGCTGTAGGTGTTGAAGACCGTCAGCGGTGCGTCGTCGGGGTCGGCGGAGCGGAGCCGGACCGAGCCGCGGCTGTGCGGACGGGACAGGTCGACCCAGAACTGGAAGCCGGGGACCGGCACGAGGCGGCCGTTGCGCAGTTGCCGGGTCAGGGGCAGGAACTCGTACTGCAGGTTGGGGAAGTCGACGTCGTCACGGCCGCGGAGGAACGCTCCGGCCTCGAAGAAGTTCGTGGTGCCCAGCCCCTGGCGGCGCAGCAGCCACTCGGCGCCGAGTCGCGCCCGCCCGAGCAGGTCGATCTGCGACGTGAGGGAGTCGGCGTCGTCGGTGGCGAACTGGATGTCGACGCCGGGGTGGTTCTGCAGGTTCTGCCCGACCTGGCGGGCCTCGGCGATCAGCCCGATGCCGTGCCGGGCCAGCTCGTCGGGATCCCCCACGCCCGACAGCATGAGCAGCCGGGGCGAGTTGATGGCGCCGGCGGAGACGATGACCTCGCGCGCGCACCGGATCCGGCGGGGTGCGCCGCGCCGTGCGGCAACCTCGATGCCGACGGCCGCGCCGTTCTCGAACAGCACGCGGCGGACCGTGGCCCGCTTCAGCACGTGCAGGTTGGACCGGCCGGCGGCCGGGCGCAGGTAGGCGCGGGAGGAGCTGGAGCGCACGCCGTTGGCGATGAACGACTGCGCGATGTGCAGGCCCTCCTGGCGGTAGCCGTTGTGGTCGGCGGTCACTTCGTGACCGGCCTCCACCCCGGCGTGCAGGAACGCCTCGTAGAGCTTGTGCTCGGCCCGGGCGCGGGTGATCAGCAGCGGCCCGTCCCCGCCGCGCCAGTCGTCGGGCCCGTCCTCGAAGGTCTCCATCTTGCGGAAGTAGGGCAGGCAGCGGGCGAAGTCCCAGTCCGGAAGGCCGTCGGCGGCCCAGCCGTCGTAGTCCATCGGATTGCCACGGTTGAAGATCATCGCGTTGATCGACGACGATCCGCCGATGACCTTGCCGGCCTTCTCGTCGATGACCTTGCCGCCGAGCTCGGGCTCGGGACCGGACTGGTGGCCCCACTGGATGTACTTGTTCTGGTAGACGAAGGGGAGCGCGCCGGGCATGGCGATGATCGGCAACCGGTCGGTTCCGCCGGCCTCGACGAGCAGCACCTCGACGTCGGGGTCCTCACTGAGCCGGGCCGCCACGATGCAGCCGGCGGTGCCGGCGCCGACCACGATGTAGTCGTAACGCGTGTCCATGCGATGACTCCCTGTCTTGATCGGAGACCACCGACGCATCTGGATGGGCGTGATGGCTCATCGCGAGGACGCTAGGGCGACGACGGGCTCCGACGCTGCACCGAGGCTTCGCAAAACGGTCCGACCCGTTACGACAACTGTCGAAGCCGGTCCCCGGTCCCCGTTCCGGCGACGATCAGGGCTGGGCCCGGTAGGCGACGAGCCAGAGGGCGAGCTGCAGGTGCGTGCGGGCCAGGCCGTCCTGCATGTCGACGCCGGTCAGCTCCTTGATGCGTTCGAGGCGGTAGTAGATCGTCGTGCGGTGCACGTGGAGCTCGTGCGCCGCGGTGGTCACGTCCCCTCCGACGTCGACCAGCAGGCGGGCGGTCGTGAGCAGGTCGTTCCGCGGCTGCGCGGCGAGGATCGCCGCCCCCGGGTGCAGGGCTTCCACGGTCAGGTCCTCCGGGGCGTCGACGATCAGCCGCCAGGCACCCAGCCCGTCCCACGTCGGCGGGTCCGGGCGAGCTCCGGCGAGGGCGGCGCGGCGGGTCGCCGCCGCCCGGCGCACCGCCTCCCTGAGCGCGATGAGCGGGAGGGGAGCGCCGCTGGTCGCAGCGCGGGGGCCGCGGCTGACCACGTGCAGCGACATGTCGTCGGGCAGCGTCCAGCCACCCGGTCGCGCAGGCGCCTCGATCTGGACGAGCGCATCGTGCGGGATCTGCTGGAGACGGGCCAACTCCCGGACCGCCTCCTCGTCCGGGCCCTCCAGCAGGCGAGCCACCAGCTCGTCCCGGACGAAGCGGATGCTCTCGGCGGACTGACGAGTCTTCGCGAGCACGGCCGCCGCGAGCTCGGCGCAGTCGATGGCCGGCCCGAGGTCCTCCTCGGCCAGCGACTCGTCCCGATCCAGGATCCACATCAGCCCGAGGAACCGGCCTTCGTGACGCAGGGGCACGCACCAGCGCGACCACATCTCGACCTCCGGCATGGCCGGGGTCCTGACGGGCGAGGTGGCGCGGTCGAGCTTGAACCTCTTCACGATCGCGGCCGCGCCCGGATCCACCCTGCGATGCAGGATGGTCCGCAGCCGGGTCGGGTCGACGGGGCCGCGCGTACACCACCACACGGGGTGCTGGTCGACGTCTTCGACGAGGACGGAACGGCCGAGCAGCGCGTTGAGCCGATCGACGGCCGCCTGCACTTCTGCCTCGGTCGACATGGCACTCCTTCTCCCCGCGTGGCTCCGGGGCCGCCGCAGATCTTCCTACAACTGTCGCAGGAAGCGGTCGTCGTTCCGCTTCCGAGCCGATGTGCCGGGATGTGACCCGCTCCTACGGTCGAGAGGCGCCGACCCGCCCGCTCCCGGAGGACAGCCGACATGACGACGCCCGCACGCCACGCCGGCCCGCCCGCGCCCCGGGGTTCCGCGCCGGTGGGGTCCCCCGAGCACGACCGTCTCGCCGCGGCACTGGCAGAGATCAGGACGGCGGGCTACGACGTGCCGAACGTCATCGCCGGCCGGGAGGTGCGCACGGGACGGACGTATCCGATCGTCGTACCGCACCAGCACCGGGTCCACCTGGGCCAGGTGCACGCCGCCGGCGCGGAGCTGGTCGAGCTGGCCATCTCGGCGGCCACCGGCACGTGGCGGAGCTGGTCGCAGCAGTCCTGGGAGTCCCGCGCGGAGCCGTTCCGGCGGGCCGCCGACATGCTCGAGTTCGGGCCCTGGCGGGACCGGCTCGTGGCCGCGTGCATGCTCGAGCTCTCGAAGACGAGCGACCAGGCAGACGGGGATGCGGCCGCGGAGACCGTCGACTTCATCCGGGCCAACCTGGCGAACGCGGTCGACGTCACGGCCGTCCAGCCGACGTCCCCGCACGGCGTGACGAACATCGTCGACTACCGCCCCCTGGAGGGATTCGTCTTCGCGGTCACCCCCTTCAACTTCGTGTCGATGAACAACCTGGCGCTGGCTCCCGCGCTGCTCGGCAACACCGTCGTGTGGAAGCCCGCGGAGAGTGCCTCGCTCGCCGCCCACCTCACCCTGGAGCTCATGCGGGAGGCGGGCCTGCCGGACGGCGTGATCAACCTCGTGCACGGCGACGGGCCGGAGATCGGCGACGTGGCCCTGGTCCACCGGGACCTCGCAGCGGTCGCGTTCACCGGCTCGACCGGCACCTTCCAGCACATCTGGCGCACCGTCGGCGCGAACGTGGGCGGGTACCGCAACTACCCGCGGGTCGTCGGTGAGACCGGCGGCAAGGGATTCGTGCTCGCGCACCCCTCGGCCGACCTCGACGCGCTCGCGACTGCGTGCGTGCGGGGGGCCTTCGAGTACCAGGGGCAGAAGTGTGCCGCCGCGACCCGGCTGTACGTCCCCCGCAGCCTGTGGCCGGCGGTACGGGATCGGCTTGTCGACCTCACCCGAGGCCTCGTCGTCGGCGACCCGACCGAGCCGCAGACGCACGTCGGTGCGGTGATCAACGCCCGGCAGTTCGAGAAGCACCAGCGCGCGCTGGCTCAGGCCAGGGACGAGGACGTCGTCCTCGTCGGGGGGACCACCGACGACGCCACCGGGTGGTTCGTCGAGCCGACCGTCCTCGAGGTCTCCCACCCGGACTCGACGTTCATGACCGAGGAGCTCTTCGCGCCGGTCCTCACGACCTACGTCTACGACGACTCCGACTGGGAGGAGACGCTGCGGCTGGTCGACGAGTCGACGCCGTACGGGCTCACCGGCGCCGTCTTCGCCACTGACGAGCGTGCGCTCACCCAGGCCGACGAGGTCCTGCGCTACACCGCCGGCAACTACTACGTGAACGACAAGCCCAGTGGGGCCGCGGTGGGCCAGCAACCCTTCGGGGGTTCGCGCGCGTCGGGCACCAACGACAAGGCCGGGACCGTGTGGAACCTGATCCGGTTCGTGAGCCCGCGCGCGGTCAAGCGCAACCACCGACCACCACGGCACCCCGGGTCCCCGCAGTTGGCAGGCCCCCGGCCGACCGACGAGCTCGAGGGCGCCTGAGCCACTACGTCACCGCCGGCTCCGGTCCGGCCCGGACAGCCATGGAGCGGCAGCTCGTCCTTCGACCCCCTGAAGCACGGAAAGGCAGTCATCAGCGTGAACATCGTGGTTCTTGTCAAGCAGGTGCCCGACTCCGGGAGCGAGCGGAACCTGGACCCTCAGGACAACACCGTCGCCCGGGGGAGTGCGGACAACGTCGTCAAC
>NZ_JALPKP010000065.1:0-27519 GCF_051383635.1 Geodermatophilus sp. CPCC 205506
CGCGACCGGCGCGGCCGCCGGCGTCACCGGCCCGGCGATCGCCGTCCTCGCGCTGGCCCCCTTGGCGCTGGCCGAGCCGCTGGCCGGGCTGGTCGCCGCGCTGCAGCGGCGGGGTGCGCTGGCCGACGCCCGCGCCCGCCTGGACGCCGTCCTCACCGCTCCGGTGCCCGCGGACCCCGCCGACCCGCTGCCGGCTCCCGCCCCGGTGCGCGATCTGGCCACCACCGGCCTCAGCGCCGGCTGGCCGGGACGCCCCGACGTGCTGCGCGGGCTGACGACGGAGGCGCGCGCCGACGGCGGCTGGCTCGTGGTGCGCGGGCCGTCGGGGGTGGGCAAGTCGACGTACCTCGCGGTGCTGATGGCGGCCCTGCGGCCGCGCGCCGGGGCCTACACGCTGGGCGGGGCACCGGCCGACCGGCTGACCGGGGACGACGTGCGCTCCCGGATGGCGTGGCTGCCGCAGGAGGCGCACGTCTTCGCCTCGACGATCCGCGCCAACCTGGCGGTGGCGGCGCCCCGTGGGACGCTGGCCGGGCCGGACGGCGGAGCGCGGATGCATGCCGCGCTCACCGCCGCGGGGCTGGGCGGGCTGCTCGCCTCGCTGCCCGAGGGTCTGGACACCCCCGTCGGCGCGGGCGGGACGGCGCTGTCGGGCGGCGAGCGACGCCGGCTGGCCGCGGCCCGTGCGCTGCTGGCCGACCGCGACGTGGTGCTGCTGGACGAGCCGACCGCGCACCTGGACCCGCCGACCGCCGCCGCGCTGGTGCGGGACCTGCGCGCCGCGCTGACCGGCCGGGTCGTGGTGTGCGTGACGCACGACGACGACGTCGAGCGGCCCGGCGACACCGTCGTCCGGCTCGGCGCGTCCACCGTGGTCGGCGCCGCCTGAACTGTCGGCGGGAG
Source organism: Geodermatophilus sp. CPCC 205506 (assembly GCF_051383635.1). NCBI lineage: Bacteria > Bacillati > Actinomycetota > Actinomycetes > Geodermatophilales > Geodermatophilaceae > Geodermatophilus > Geodermatophilus sp. CPCC 205506. The sequence continues at coordinate 904 of NZ_JALPKP010000065.1, forward strand.
CGGGCAGGGTGTCGCGCATGGATGCGCCCTTCACCGGTTCGGTCTTCCTCGGCATGAGCGTCGACGGGTTCATCGCCCGCCTCGACGGCGACCTCTCCTGGCTCACCGGCGGCGCGGAGGCCGGCGGCGCCCCCGACGACGGCTCGGGTGGCGACTTCGGCTTCTCCGCGTTCGTCTCCGGCATCGACGCGCTCGTCATGGGCCGCGGCACCTACGAGGTGATCGCCCCCATGGACGAGTGGCCGTACCAGGGGAAGCCGATCCACGTGGTCAGCACGACGCTCGAGCCAGGGGCGGACGCCCGCATCACCGTGCACGGCTCGTTCGAGGACGCGGTGGCCGCGCTCACCGCAGCCGGGTACCGCCGGGTGTACGTCGACGGCGGCCGGATGGTGCACACGTTCCTGGCGGCGGGCCTGATCGGCGACCTCACGCTGTCGCGCGTGCCGGTGCTGATCGGCGAGGGCCACACGCCGTTCGGCGCGCTGGCCGCCGATGTCCCGCTGGAGCACGAGCGCACCGAGGTCTTCCCCGGCGGCATGGTGCAGACGACCTACCGGGTCCGCCGGCACGCCTGAGACCGGCCTCCTCCAGGGCACCGCCCCGAGCTTGCGAGGGGTGGGGAGAGGAGGCCCTCTTTCAGGCGGCGACGTCCCACGGCCGCGTGCGCACGACCTCGAAGCCGGGGAACACGGGCAGGTCCGGGTCGACGACCAGCGGGACCCCGACCGGCGAGCCGAGGCGGCCGCACCCGACCACCGTGGCGCGCTCGTCGGATGGCATCTGGGCGAGCATCCGCTCGCACAGCTCCTTGCGGATGCGGATCTCCCGCGGCGGGGCGGCGCCGGGAGCGAAGGCGAAGGCGACGATGTCTCCGGCGATGTCTGGCCGAACCCAGTGGACGCTGCTCATGGCGGCCTCTCTGCACGGGTTCCTCCCGCGCTCTGGTTCAACGCCGGGCGGGCCCTGTCTGTGCCCTACCCGTCTGGAGAGAGGCTTGCACCCGGGTACGACACTTCGACGGGGATCTCCGGGCCGAGCCGGGCCCCCTCCAGCAGACGGAGGTCGTCGCCGGACCAGAAGCTGCCCGGGTCGTAGGCGTTGCGCGGCCGGACGCCGTCGAGCAGCCCCATCGCCGTGTACGTGGTGGCCACCAGCTCGGCGCAGTAGATCGTCTCGGCCGAGGTGCCCCGCCGCAGCCGGCCGTTCAGCCAGCCCGTCGCCAGGCCCCGGGTGGTGGGGAACGGCCTGCCGTCGAGCCGGGCGACGGTGCGCAGGACGGCGTCCTCCATCTCCGGGGTCACGCCGCCGTCGTCGGCCGGCCCGACCAGCTGCCGCAGCCAGGCCCGCTGCCCGTAGCGGTGCCGCCAGGTGCGGACGGCGTCGGCGAGGTCGTGCAGCTGGACGCCGCGCTGGTGCTGCCCGGTCCAGACGTCGGGCAGCGAGCGGCCCAGCTCGGCGTGCCAGAGCAGCGGCGGCAGGTCCTCGAGGACGACCGCCATGCCGACGTGGTTGACCGGGGCGTTGGTCAGCGCGCGGATGGCGCGGTCGGCGACCGAGGCGCCGCGGAACACCCAGACGTCACCGGTGCGGGTCAGCTCGACCGCGTCGTCCAGCGGGAGCGCACGGGGCTCGGGCACGCGGCTACGTTAGGCGACCGTGCGCCTCTGGAAGCTCCTCGGACTGGCCGGCCTCGCCGGCGTCGCGGCGACCGGCGCGGTGCTCGCCCGCAACGAGCGCCAGCGCCGCGCGCACACCCCGGAGGAGATCCGGGCCCGGCTGCGCGAGCGGCACGCGGCGCTGGCCGAGTCGGAACCCGAGCCGGAGCCCGCTGCCGAGGACCTCGCCGGCGGACGGCGGCACGCGCTGGCCCGGCTGCTCCGCCGGAGGTGACACTCGCGGGCCCGCTCTGCGGCAGGCCTACGCGAGGGTCCTCGCGATCAGGCGGTCGACGTCGGTCCGGGAGGGAGGCCGGACCCCCTCGCCCGCTGCCGCATCGGCGAGGCTCCTGAACAACCGAGGCGCTGCCGCGGCCGACGGCGTGGGGCGGGAGGCCGCCGTCGCGGCAAGGGGCCGCGACGCTCTGCCGCCGTCCTCAGTCACGCGTTCCTTCAGCACGTCCACCGAGTGCATCCCGCTCCTGAGGAGCAGCGCCAGCAGCCGGGTCGAGATCTCCTCGTCACCGGGACGTCGCGCCGCACCCAACTCCGCCAACGCGTGCCATCTCGCTACCACGACCTCCGGCACGCCGAGGCTGTGAGCCAACTGCGTGGTCCCACCTGCGCAGGAGGTCACCAGCCAGAGGTCGGTGGCCGTCCGTATCCCGAGGGCGCGCAACCTCGGGCCCTGCTCGCCGAACAAGGGCAGGTCCGTGAAGGCCGGATCCGGTGGACCTATGACGTCCCAGAAACCGCTGTCCCCGTCCGGTCTCCGCAGCTTGCTGAACCACGGGTCCGTCCGAGCCATGGTGCGGACCTCCGTGAGCCCCGAGGCCAGCCGGAGTTCTTCGAGTGCGTCCTCGGCCCTGCGGCAGTAGGCGCTGACGCAGGCCCGGTCGTAGAGGGCGTACAACCCGAGCGGTCTCACGGGATCCCGCTGGACATCGGGGAGTCCCTCGTCGCTGCCCACGACGGCCCCGAGCGCCTCGCGGAGCTCGAACGCGATGCCGCGGAAGCCGAGCGCGAAGTCCTGGACATTGCGCTCCGCGTAGTCGCGGAACGCGTGCCACCGCAGCTCGGTGAGGCTGTGCACTGCCTGCTCCGCGTACCACACACGGCCGGGCGATCGTGGTCGAACCGAGACGCACAGGTTGAGCCACGTGGCCGTCAGCGCATGCCATGTCCGCAGCCGGAACGCGGTCCAGCCGTCGTCCCACACGAGCGGTAGGCGACCGAGCTGCTCCAGCGTCGCGTGCGTCGGCGCCTCTGGGGAGTCCAGCGCCGGGATGCTGGCTGCCAGCTCCGTGAGCCTCTCGGCGTCCGTCCGGAGGTCCTCCACCGTCCGCGACTCCTCGGCCAGGAGCCGGAGGTACGCCAGGCGGGCCAGGGCGTTCTCCGGGTCGACATCCACCGCCGTGGCGAGCAGTTCTCGCCGGAGCTCTCGACCACCACGCGTCTCCGGCGGCTTGGTCGCGACGACGTACGCGGCGACGCTCTGCCATCGAGTGGCACCGCAGAGGCCGACCCGGAGAGTCGGGTGCCGATCCGCCAGCGTCGTCAGGATGACGGCAGCGGCGGCGGTCAGGAGGTCGCTCGGGTCCACGTCGGCGTCGCCATCGCCGGCCGCCGCGCTGATCTTCGGCCGGAAGCGTGACGCGTTCACGATGGCGGTCTCCGCCACGGATCCGTTACGGGTGAGGGTGACGACGACCTCATCGGGCTCGCCCCCGCCCGCCACCGAGGCCCGCCAGGGAACCGACGGGAAGACGAGGTTGACGACGGAGGTCAGCGCGGCCGCCACCTTTCCCGCCGGCAGCGAGGACAGCGCCGAACTCGGCAGGTCCTGGACGTCGACCTGCTGCGGGGCCTTGAGGCCGCGCGGTGGGGCGGAGCCGAGATCCTCCAACCGCGCGAGGACGTACGCCGTCCCGACAGGGTCGCTGGCGTCGCCCTTCTTGACCGTGACCTGGAGACGCAGAGCGTGGCCGCGGCCGGCGGCGTGGAGCAACAACCCCAGAAGGGCCAGGGCGCCGGTGAGCAACCAGGGCCAGACCTCGTCCGGGATCCCCAGGCCGAGAGGCTCGAGAGCTCGAGTGAAGATGGCCAGCACGACCACCGACAAGGCGGCCAGGAACACGTAGCCGGGACCCAGGGCTCCACGGGGAGCGCCCAAGCCGACCATCCGCTCGCGCCAAGTCTCCAAGCGCTTCGCGCTCCGCGCCGACCACGCGATGACGGCGGCAGCGACGAGGGCGGCAGCGATGACCGGAGCTCGGAAGTCCGCTGCCACACCGTCGAGCCACGGCGCCGGCCAACCGAGCAGACCGATGGACCGGACGACGGTCGTGAGGAGCAGGGCGAGGCCGGCCCACCACGCCATGCGCCGTGTCCAGTCGGGCCAGGCGCGCGCGTCCGGAGGCGCGGTCAGCGGGGTCAGGAGCCGCGCCACGACGAGGAGCACGGCCAGGACCACCAGCGCCGGCACCAAGACCCGACCGATCGGCTCGAGCCAGCGCGTGCGGAAGGCATCCCATCGATCTGCGGCCCGTGCGGGCAAGACCCGCTCGTCCGGGGTCAGCGCCGCTCGCGCCACCTCGTTCGCCGGGTCGAGTATCAGCGCCTGCTGGAAGCACGTGTCCGCCTCGTCCCCGCGGTCGGCTCTCGTCAGCCGCTCAGCCGACGCGGCCACGCGGGCGGCGGCGTCCCGACGTCCATCGACGTAGGCCAGGCCCTCGGCTGCACGGGAGTCGGTGGTGAGCCGTTGCTCGTAGAGCCGTTCGGCCAGCGCCAAGCGGCCCTCTGCGGCCAGTGCGCCGGCCTGACGCAACACAGGGTCGTCATCGGCCGGAGGAGGCGACGCCTGGGCCGCGTTCGTCGGGGTGAAACAGGTCAGCTCTGTCGGCGACTGCGGCGGGCCAAGCGGAACGACGGCCACCACGATCGCGAGGAGCAGCACCGTGGCCGCGGCCACGGCCACGAAGCGCGACAACCCGCCATGACTCACGGCGTCTCTCCCCCGCACGGGCTCACCGCAGAGCGCCGAGGCTAGACCTGCGGGTTCCGCAACAGAAGGGGATCCCCGGGTCGCGTACGCACTGCAGCATCGTGGGGCACGTGCTCCATCGGCGCTGATCCCGGCCTCACGCACGGCGACCGCCACACCGGACCCGGCCCGGCCGCCTTCCCGTCCGGCGTCGACAGGTCGACACTGCACGCGCCCGCCGGTGTCGCCGGCCGTCTGTCTGGGTCATCCGGCTGGCGACGCCGACGCGGTCATCCAGGCAACCTCCGCCGACGACACCCACGGGATGGCGCTCGTCCGGCTCTCCGGCCACCACGGGGACCGGTCGTTCGAGACGCTCAACGCCCAGGTCATGCGGTTCGTCGACGGCCGGATCGCCGGAGTTCTGGGAGGCACCCACCGATCCGGACGCGATGAGGGACGTCTTCGCCTGAGGTCACCCCCCCGTCAGCGCCGGCCCCTCGTCCTTGAGCACCACACCGGAGGCGCCCAGCTCCCGCGCGGCCCCGAGCAGGGCGGCCACGGTGTCGGCGGCCTGGGCGTAGGACAGCCCGTGCGGCGGGCGGACGTTGGAGACGCAGTTGCGCTCCGAGTCCGCCCGCCCCGGCCGCGGGCCCCAGGTGAGGTAGACGCCGAGCGAGTCGGCCGACGAGAGCCCCGGCCGCTCTCCGATGAGGACGACGACCGCGCGCACCCCGAGCGCCGCACCCACCGCGTCGCCCAACGCGACGCGGGCCTGGTGCGCCAGCACGACCGGGGCGAGCCGCCACCCGGACAGCCGCTCCAGCAGCGCCGCCGTCAGGCCGGCGGCGTGCTCGTGCACCGCGCGCGGGGAGAGCCCGTCGGCGACGACGACGGCCAGGTCGGCGTCCGTGCGGGGCAGCGACGTGCCCTCGGCCAGTTGCCTGCCGAGGTCGGGCCGCTGCAGGTACGTGGCGCGGTCCGGCGCCGCGGAGTGCACCTCGACGACCTCGGTGCCCGGCAGGCCGGCCCGGACGACGTCGGGGTCCAGCGGCTGGTGCACCGCGTCCCGGGCCGCGGCGTGCGCGGCGCGGAACTCCAGTTCCCGGACGGTCGGCAGCGCGTCGCCGGCGCGGCCGAGCGCCACCCGCGCGCGGGTGGCCGAGCGGAGCACCGCCCACGGATCAGGACCGACGTGGCCACTCCGGCCCTCCGCCACGGAACTCACGACGACGCCGCCGCGAGCAGGGCCCGGGCCGCGGGCGCGTCGGCGGTCAGCTCGCGCACCCGGCCGGCCTCGTCGAGCAGGTCCATCCGCGCCAGCCACTCCTCGAACTCCGGGGCCGGGCGCAGACCCAGCACCTGCCGGGTGGTGAGGACGTCGGAGAACGCCAGCGACTGGTAGTGCAGCATCACGTCGTCCATCCCGGGGACGGCGATGAGGAACGTGCAGCCGGCCGCCCCGAGCAGCAGCATCAGCGAGTCCATGTCGTCCTCGTCGACCTCGGCGTGGTTGGTGTAGCAGACGTCCACGCCCATGGGCAGGCCGAGCAGCTTGCCGCAGAAGTGGTCCTCGAGGCCGGCGCGGAGCACCTGCTTGCCGTCGTAGAGGTACTCCGGCCCGATGAACCCGACGACGGTGTTGACCAGCAGCGGCTCGAAGTGCCGGGCCACGCCGTAGGCCCGGGCCTCCAGGGTCTGCTGGTCGACCGGCCGCCCACCGATCCCGTGGTGCGCGTCGGCCGACAGCGCCGACCCCTGGCCGGTCTCGAAGTAGGTGACGTTCGACCCCACCGTGCCCCGCCCCAGCTCGAGCGCGCCGGCCCGCGCCTCGGCGAGCAGGTCGAGGGTGACCCCGAAGCCGCGGTTGGCCGCCTGCGTGCCGGCCACCGACTGGAACACCAGGTCCACCGGTGCGCCGGCCTCCAGTGCCCGCAGCGTCGTCGTCACGTGGGCCAGCACGCAGGACTGCGTCGGGATCCCGTACCGGGTGATCACCGCGTCGACCAGCTCCAGCAGCGCGACCGTGCGCGCCGGGGAGTCGGTGGCCGGGTTGATCCCGATGACGGCGTCCCCGCAGCCCTGCAGCAGCCCGTCCACGATGGACGCCGTGACGCCCAGGGGGTCGTCGGTCGGGTGGTTGGGCTGCAGCCGCGACGCCAGCCGGCCGGGCAGCCCGAGCGTGCTGCGCAGCCCGGTGACCACCCGCGTCCGGCGGCCGACGGCGACCAGGTCGGCGTTGCGCATCAGCTTCGACGTCGCCGCCACCATCTCCGGCGTCAGGCCGCGGGCCAGTCCGCTGATCGCCGCCTCGTCCCCGGCGGCCGCCCACGCCAGGAGGCGGTCGCGGAACTCCCCCACGGTGAGCGAGGCGACCGGCGCGAACGCCTCCCGGTCGTGGGTCTCCAGGATGAGCCGGGTGACGTCGTCCTCGTCGTCGACCACCTGCTCCTCGAGGAAGGTGGCCAGCGGCAGGTCGGCCAGCACGGTCTGGGCGGCGACCCGCTCGGCCGCGGACTCCGCGGCGCAGCCGGCCAGCACGTCCCCGGAGCGGGCCGGCGTCGCCTTGGCCAGCAGCTCGACCAGGGTCGGGAACTCGTAGGTGTGCCCGCCGAGCGTGCCGCGTCGCGTCATCGCACGTCCTCCGCCGCGTCGGCGAGCAGCTCGAACTCCTCCTCCGGCGCCGAGGCGACCAGGTGGTGCCGGCTGTAGAGGGCGAAGTAGGCGAGGAAGACCGCGTAGGCACCCAGGGTCCACAGCGCGGCGGTCACGTCGACGAGGAACGTCGCGACCACCGCCGCGGCGGCCAGCACCAGCGCGACGCCGGTGGTGACCACTCCGCCCGGCGTCCGGTAGGGCCGCTCCAGCCCCGGCTCGCGGCGGCGCAGCACGATGTGGCTGACCATCATCAGCACGTAGGACACCGTCGCCCCGAAGACGGCCATGTTCAGCAGCATCGCGCCCTGGCCGGTCAGCGACAGCGCGAAGCCGATCGCGCCGGGCACGAGCAGCGCCAGCATCGGCGCCTTGCGGGCGTTGGTGACCGACAGGGCCCGCGGCAGGTAGCCGGCCCGCGACAGCGCGAAGGTCTGCCGCGAGTAGGCGTAGATGATCGAGAAGAAGCTGGCCACCAGCCCGAACAGGCCCGCGTAGTTGACCACGCGGGTGATGCCGTCCGGAGCGGCGGAGCCGGCCAGCGCGTCGACCGGCGGGTTGCCCGACCCGGCGATCGCCGACGAGCCGGCCGCACCCGGCGTGAACACCAGCATCAGGACGGCGAGGACGACGAGCACGCCCATCGCCGCGACGATCCCGCGCGGCATCGAGCGGGCCGGGTCGCGCGCCTCCTCCGCGGCCAGCGGCACGCTCTCGACGGCCAGGAAGAACCAGATCGCGAACGGGAACGCCGCCCAGATGCCGAGCACGCCGTAGGGCAGGAACGTCGAGGCACCGGCCGCGTCGGTGGGCGCGATGTCGAGCAGGTTGCCCGAGTCGAACTGCGGGATCGCCCCGACGAGGAAGACGACCAGCCCGAGCAGCGCGACGACGGTGACGACGAACATCGCCTTGAGCGCCTCCCCGACGCCCATCAGGTGGATGCCGATGAACAGCGCGTAGACCGCCAGGTAGACCCACCAGCCGTCGGTGATGCCGAACAGCCCGAGGGACTCCACGTAGGCACCGATGAACGTCGCGATCGCCGCCGGGGCGATCGCGTACTCGATGAGCACGGCCACCCCGGTGGCGTAGCCACCCCACGGCCCCAGCGCCCGGCGGGCGAAGGTGTAGCCGCCGCCGGCGGTCGGCAGCGCCGAGCCGAGCTCGGCCAGGCCGAACACCATCGCGGTGTACATGACCGCCATCAGCACCGTGGCGACGAGCAGGCCGCCGAAGCCGCCCTCGGCCAGCCCGAAGTTCCACCCGGCGTAGTCACCGGAGATGACCGCCGAGACCCCCAGCCCGGCCAGCAGCAACCAGCCCGCGGTGCCGCTGCGCAGCTGGCGCTTGTGCAGGTATCCCTCGTCGACCCGCTCGGCTGCGACGCCGGCGTGGTGGTGCGAGGCGGGTCGTGCGGTCGGTTCCGCGGTCATGTGGGACCTCCGGGATCGGCCCCCGGCCGGGAGGGGCCAGCCTGATCCTGTCCGCGGGACGCCGTCAACGAGGGAGCAGCGATCGGAACACGCTGTTCACCGGCCCGGCGCAGTGCCTCCGAGGAGCAGCCCGAGGTCCCGGACGTACACGCCGGTGCCGTGACCGAAGCCCGACACGACCGGCTGCAGCCGGGCGCCGACCCCGGTCGCGGCGGAGGTCAGGACCGGCGGTGCACCCGGCAGCCGGACGGCGTCCCCGACGAGTGTGGGCACCAGCCCGGCCGCCACGAGGGCCAGGAGCGCCACCGTCCCGATGGCCACGGACAGCCCCAGGTGCTCGGCGAGCAGGCCGATGGCCGGTGGCCCCCCGAGCAGGCCGGTGTATCCCACCGTGGTGGCCAGGGCGATGCCGCGGGCGCCGCCGAGCACGCCCGCGCGGGCGATCGCCAGGGGGAAGACGTTGGCCAGCCCGAGGCCGACCAGCACGAACCCGGCCAGCGCCACCGGGAGGGACGCCGTCGTCACTGCGGCGGTCACGCCGACCGCCGCGAGCAGGGCGCCGCCGATGAGCAGGCGGCGTTCCCCGAGGGCCAGGACCAGCCGGTTGCCGGCCAGCCGGCCGCAGGCCATGGCGAGGGAGAAGCCCGCATACGCGCCGGCTGCGAGGAGCGGCGTCGCGGACAGGTCGGTCCGGAGCAGCAGCGCGCCCCAGTCGGTCAGGGCGCCCTCGCCGTACGCGGTGCAGCCGGCGATGACCCCGAGGACGACGAGGGCGGCCGTGGGACGGCGACGCTCGGGGGCTGCGCCTGCCACCCGCCGGACGTCCGCCGCGGCGTCGGCGCCGACCAGTGCCGGAGCCGCCCAGGCCGTCAGCAGCAGCCCCACGCAGGCGACGGCGACCAGGTGCACGGCCACTCCGGCGACGGCCGAGGCCAGCCCGCCGAGCAGCGCACCGGCCAGGCCGCCGAAGCTGAACCCGGCGTGCAGGCCCGACAGCAGCGGCCGTCCCACCCGCGCCTCGACGGAGACACCGAGGGCGTTGGCCGCGACGTTGACCATGCCGGTCGCGGCGCCGAAGACGAGCAGCGCGGCGCACAGCGCCGGGACCGAGGCGGCCAGTCCGGGCAGTACGACGGCCACGCACACCAGGACGGCGGCCACGGCGCTCACCAGGCCGGCACCGAGGCGGGCGCAGAGCGCACCGGTGACCTGCATGCAGGCCAGGGCGCCGACGGAGAGGCAGAGCAGGGCGATGCCGAGGGTGCTGTGCCCCGCGCCCACCTGCTGGGCGACGTCGGGCACGCGGGCGGCCCAGCTGCCGAAGACCGCACCGTCGAGGACGAACAGGGCGGCGACGGCCAGCCGCAACCGTTCCACCGACGGTGGCGGCGCGGACGACCTGGCGGAGCGGACGAGGACGGCGACCGGGGTGCGGGCGCGCAGCACGAGGGCAGGAGTGGCCATGGAGACCTCACGGGAGAGAGCCGGCCACCGCAGAACGGGTGGCCGCGAGGGGCGGGGAGAGCACACGACCTCGGGCACCCGCGATCCACGGTGCCAGCAGGGCCGGGATCACGCCGACCGGAGGGGCGGCGCGTCGGCGTGAGAGTGGCCACGGCACTGCGGGACGCGCGCAACTCCTGGATACTGGTTGGCCACGATCGGGTGGCGCGATGCCGGACAGGGGAGGACGCAGGACCGGTGGAGACGCTGGAGACCCAGCCCACGTCGGACGACGGAGACCTGCTGGCCGCGCTGGCCGCCGGGGGCGACCTCAACGACTTCCTCGGGGACCTGGTGCGGCTGGCCGCCCGCCACACACCCACCGCGGAGGCCTGCGGCCTGACACTGGCCCGCTCCTCGGGCGCGGTGACGGTCAGCGCCACCGGGCCCCTGGCGCAGCAGGCCGATGAGCGGCAGTACGACCTCGACACCGGCCCCTGCCTGGAGGCCATGCGCGCGGGCGTCGTCGTCCGGGTCGACGACATGGCCGCCGAGCGCCGCTGGGCGCCCTATCCGGCCCGCGCCACGGAGGTCGGCGTCCGGTCCTCGCTCTCGCTGCCCCTCGTCGTCGAGGACCGCCGGTGCGGCGCGCTGAACCTCTACTCCACCCAGCCGGGCGCCTTCGACGAGGACGCCGAGGGGACCGCCGCCCGCTGGGCCGGTCAGGCCGCCGGGGCGCTGGCGGTCGCGCTGCGCATCGCCGACGGCGACGACAGGGCCGACCAGCTGCTCGGCGGCCTCGACACCCGGACGACGATCGGCCAGGCGGTCGGGCTGCTCATGGCGCAGGAGCGCTGCACCGCCGAGCAGGCGTTCGCGCTGCTCAAGCTCGCCTCCCAGCGGCGCAACGTGAAGCTGCGCGACGTCGCCGCCGGGGTGGTCGAGTCCTTCGAGGCCGCGCTGCCGGAGGCCCCGGCCCGCTGGTGAGCCTCAGAGGCCGCGCCAGCGGCCGGCCGTGCCGTTGCCCTCGGGCCGCGAGCCGAACACGTTGCCCTCGGTCGGCGACGCCCCGTCACCGGACAGGGCGAACGCCCGGAACAGCGGCCCGACCAGCGCGTCGTACACCGCCGGCAGCAGCCGGAAGCCGGCGATGACGACCGGGTTGGCGAACCCGGCCTGCACGAGGCGGCGGGGCCGGTCCAGCCGCGCCACCACCGCGCGGGCCACCCGCTCGGCCGAGTAGACCGGGGGCGGCGGGCGGCCGGTGCTGCCGGCCCACGTGGCGCCCTGGTAGTAGATCGGCGTGTTCACCCCGCCCGGGGCGACCGCCGAGACGTGCACGCCGGGCGCGTCACGGACCTCCTGCTGCAGCGTCCGCACCAGGCCCAGCTGCCCCCACTTGGCCGCCGCGTAGGTGCCCATGAGCGGCGCGGTGACCGACGCCAGCAGCGAGCTGACGACCACCAGGTGCCCGGCGCCCTGGCGGCGGAACACCGGCAGAGCCGCCCGGGCCACGTTGGCGGTGCCGTGCAGGCTGGTGTCGACGACGGCCTCGAACACCTTGGCCGGCACGTCCTCGATCCGCCCGTAGGCCATGGTCTGCGCCGAGTGGACGACGGCGTCGAGGCGGCCGAACCGCTCGACGGCGGTGTCGACGGCCCGCTGCACGGCGTCGGCGTCGGTGACGTCGGCGGGGCACACCAGCGCCTCCGGGGCGCCGCGCTCGCGGGCCTCGGCGGCGGCCTCCTCGAGCGACTCCCGGCCGCGGGCCACGAGCACCAGGCGGGCGCCCCGGGCGGCGAGGGTGTGCACGGTCGCCCGGCCGATCCCGCTGGAGGCGCCGGTGACGAGGACGGTCGGCGGTCGCGACGGGGCGGCGGACGGCTGGGGCATGCGGCTCCTCGGTTCAGGGGGCCGAGGGCTCGTACTCGTCGGACCGCCCCGGCTCGGCGTCGTCCGGTCCTACCCCTGCGGCCCGTCGGTCATGCCGGGACGTCCGGGAGGACGCCGTACAGCCAGCCGGGTCCGGTGACCGCCGTGCCGGCCGGCAGCCGGGCCCGCAGCCCTCGGTCGGCGGTGACCACGAGCAGCGGGGTGCCCTCGGCGGCCAGCCGGGCGGCCCGGTCGGCGAGCGCGTCGTCCCCGCTGCCGGGCGCCCGGACCACGGTGACCCCGTCGGGCACGCGGACGTCGCGCGCGGCGCCCTCCACGACCACGACGACCTCACGGCACAGCACCGAGCCGCCGCTCGGCCCGGGGAGCAGTCGGCCGGCCAGCGGCGCCAGCCGGCGCAGCAGCCGGGTGGTCGCGCCGGCCCGGTCGCGCCACCAGCCGTCGGGCCGGGACCCGACGACGTTGGCCATGTCGACCAGCAGAACCGTCACGCCGCTCCCCCTCCGCGTCGACGTCGCCCGACCGGGTGGTCGCCCGTTTGCGCTGGTCGCGCCCGGGCATCGATGCCGGCGACCCCGGAGGAGGTTCCCATGGCCAGCAGCGACCGCACCGCCCACGACCACGACGCGACCCGGACCGACACCCCGGCGACCCGCGAGGGCGCCTCGGCCACGCGCGGAGCCGCCCGCGACGCCGTCGCCGCCCAGCGGTCGGACTTCGGCGGCATCAAGTGGGGCGCGGCGTTCTTCGGCTGGCTGTCGGCCAACGGGCTCGCCGTCCTGCTGGTCGCGATGCTGTCGGCCGCCGGTGTCGCCCTCGGTCTCACCCAGGGCCTGCCGGACTCCGGGGACGTCGCCGCGGAGACGATCGGGCTGGCGGGCGCGATCGCCCTGCTCGTCGTCCTCTTCCTGGCCTACCTCGCCGGCGGGTACGTGGCCGGGCGGATGGCGCGGTTCAACGGCGTCCGGCAGGGGCTGGCGGTCTGGCTGGTCGGCCTGCTGGTCGTCGTCGTGCTGTCGGCCGCCGGGTACCTGCTGGGCCGCGAGTACAACGTGCTCGAGTCGCTGAACCTGCCCCGCATCCCGATCGACGAGGGCACCGCCACCACCGCCGGGATCATCACCCTGCTGGCCATGGTGGGCGCGACCCTGCTGGGCGCCCTCCTCGGTGGCCGGCTGGGCACCCGCTACCACCGCCGGATCGACCGCGCGGGCTTCGGCGCCTGACCCCCCGGGAGCTGCCGAGCGTCACCGGTCGCTCCTACGCTGCCGTCATGTGCCGCAACATCCGCCCGCTGGCCAACTTCGAGCCGCCGGTCACCGGCGACGAGATCGAGGCCGCCGCCCTGCAGTACGTCCGGAAGATCAGCGGGACCACCCGCCCGTCGCGGGCGAACGCCGAGGTGTTCGAGCGCGCCGTCACCGAGGTGGCCGAGGCCTCGGCCCGGCTGCTCGCTGCCCTGGTCACCCCGGCCCCGCCGAAGGACCGCGAGGTCGAGGCGGCCAAGGCGCGGCAGCGGTCGGCCGCGCGCTACGCGAGCTGACCGGCCACGTCGCAGCAGATTGCGCACAACCGGCATGGCGCCGGGTGGGGCGGGTAGGAGCGGGGCTCCCCCTTCCCCGTCACCCGGAGTCCCGCCATGGCGCGCAACACCCTCTCCCGCTCGCTGCACGACCTGGGCCTGGCGGCCTGGTTCGGCGGCACCCTGGCCAACGCGGTCGCCCTCAACCCCGCCGCGGGCGCGGCCGGTGGCCGTGACACCGGCCGCGTGGCCAACGCCGGCTGGGACCGCTGGACCCCGGTCAACGCGGCCGCGATCGGGGCTCACCTGGTCGGCAGCGTCGGCCAGCTGGCCGGCAACCGCCGGCGCGTCGCCCGCCAGCGCGGCGTGGTCGGCATGAGCCTGCTCAAGACGGCGCTCACGGTCGCCGCGCTCGGGGCGACGGCGTACAGCCGGTCACTGGGCATCGTCGTGTCCGGCGCGGGCGCGGTTCCGGCGAGGTCCGGGACGAAGCCGTCCAAGCGGACCAAGGCCGAGGTCGCCGCCGCGCAGGAGCAGCTCGACCGGCTGCAGTGGGTCATCCCCGCGCTCACCGGTGCCCTGGTGGCGGTCAGCTCCTACGCCGGTGAGCAGCAGCGGCCCAGTGAGGTCGCCCGCGGCATCGCCCAGCGCTGACCCCGTCCGGCAGCGCGCCGGCGTGCACCGTCCCGGCCGAAGCCGGGCTCGCGACCTGCGCATACCCCGCGAGGAGGCGGGCAGTACCCATCTCCGGGTAACGACAGTGGGCCGGCGGATGAACGGTGAGGGTCATGACCGATGTCGACTCGTCTCAGCAGCGCGGCGGCTCATCGGGTGAGAGCCGCAAGGAGCGGATCGACCGCGAGCTGATCGAACTGCTCAACGAGCTCCGGGTGGCGCTGCCCGGGGTGCAGTTCCTCTTCGCGTTCCTGCTCGTCGTGCCCTTCCAGCAGCGCGGCGCGGAGCTGACCGAGTTCCAGCGGGACGTCTACTTCGTGACGCTCATGGCCGCCGCCGTCGCCACGGGGCTGCTCATCGCCCCCGCGGCGCAGCACCGGGTGCTGTTCCGGCAGCACGACAAGGAGGTCCTGCTGCGGCGCAGTCACCGGTCGGCCTTCGCCGGGCTCGTCGTCCTGGCCATCGCGATCTGTTCGGCCGTGCTGCTGGTGACCGACGTGGTCTTCGACCTCACCCAGGCGTGGATCACCACCGGCGTCGTCGCCGCGCTGCTGACCTACTGGTGGATCGCCGTCCCCTACTGGGACCGCGCGCACGGCCGCCAGGACGATCCGGACGACGGCGACGAGGACCGCTGACCCCGTCCCCTCCTCACCCGTGCGTCGACCGGTGCCCGAGGGCCCTGCAGATCGCGTCGACGACGTCGTCAGGGTCCTCGTGCTCCCAGAAACGCAGCACCCGCCAGCCTGCCGCCCGCAGCGTCTCGTCGGCGCGCCGGTCGCGGGCCACGTTCCCCGCCAGCTTGGCGACCCACCACTCCCGGTTGGCGGTGGGCGTGTGGCCACACGTCGGGCAGGCGTGCCAGAAGCACCCGTCGAGGAACACGATGAGGCGCCGGCCCTTCCACACCAGGTCGCCGCGCGCCCGGGTCTCCCGGCACGGCCGGACGTCGACCCGGAAGCGGACACCGCGGGCGTGCAACCGACGTCGCACGGCGACCTCGTGCGCGGTGTCGCGGCGGGGCTGGCGCCGGAAACGCTGCGCGACGACGTCGGATGACGGTGGCGGCGCGGGCCCGGGACCACTCGTCGTCACGCTCCTCCTCGCAGCCACCACCCTCGCCCCCGACCCTAGGGAGCCGCACCGACAGGATGGAGACACCGATCACGTGCGACGTCGGTGGGGCAAGGGTCGCCTAACCTGCTCGTCGTGAGTGCGACGGCGGCCCGGGACCTCGCACGGCCGCCCGCCCCTTCCCTGCCCGTGCCGCGCTGGTCGCCGGTCGAGCTGCTGCCCGCCCTCCTGGTCGCCGCGCTGGGCACCGTGCTGCTGCTGCCCGGGCACGGCCTGTGGTTCGACGAGCTGTTCACCGCGGAGGTCGGACGGCTCCCGTTCCGGGAGATCCTCGCCGCGATCGTCGAGGGCCGCGGGACGACCAGCTACCTGGCCGACGTGCCGCCGTCGTACAACGCCCCGTACTACCTCGCGGTGCACGCCTGGGTGTCGCTGCCGGGCATCGGTGGCGACACGTCGCTCCGGGTGCTGTCGCTGCTGGCCACCGCCGGCGGGCTGACGCTGATCACCCGGGGCGTGACCCGGCTGACCACCCGGGCCACGGGCGTGCTCGCCGGGGTCCTGCTGGCCGCGAACCCGCTGCTGCTCGAGCAGGCGGTGGAGGCGCGCAGCTACGGGCTCGCCGTGCTGGCCACCGGCGGGGCGCTGCTCGGCCTGGTCCGCCGGCTGCAGGAGGCGCCGCGCGGGCTGCTGCTGTTCGGCCTGGCCGGCGCCGGGATGGGGCTGGCGCACTGGTACGCCGTCACGGTGCTGGCCGGCTTCGTCGTGGCCGGGCTGCTGCTGCGAGGGCGGCGGGCGCTGCCGCTCGTGCTCACCGGCGCGGCCGCCGTCCTGCCGACCGCCGGCCTGATCGCGGTCAACCTGCTCAACGGCACCGGCGCCCGCAACGCCGAGCACCTGCGCGACACCGAGGGCACGCTCGCCGACCTCGCCGTCGAGGCGTGGGCCGGTGGGCGCACGCCGCTGCTGTACCTCACCGTCGCACTGGCCGTCCTCGGCGCGCTGCGGGCATCCGGACTGCGGGTCGTCGGCACGTGCTGGGTGCTGGTGCCGCTGCTGCTCCTGCTCGCCGCCGAGTGGATGCGGCCGGTCTACCTCCCCCGCTACCTGCTGGCCGGGCTGCTCGGCCTCGGTGTGCTGGCGGCGGGCGGCGCACTGGCCGTTCCGCGGGGCGCCCGCGGCCCCGTCGCGGCGCTGCTGGTCGGCTGCTCCCTGCTGGCCGCCTCGCCGCTGGCGGTCCGGGAGCCGCGGGAACGCGCCGACGAGGTGGTCGCCCTGATCGCCGAGCGGCACGTCGCGGGCGAGCCCGTGGTGGCGGCCGACCAGCGCGCGGCCACCGGCCTGGACCACTACGTCCGGACGGCGGCCACGCAGCTGCGCCCCGACGTCGTCCTCCCGCCGGACGACGCACCGGCCACGGCCGACCGGGTGTGGCTGGTGCGCCGGCTGATCGACGGCGACCCGGTGCCGACCGACGACGACGAGGTCCTGCTCGGCGCCGGCCTCCGGATCACCGCCGAGACCGCCTTCCCCGCCGACAAGACCGACCTGGTCCTGCAGCTCTGGGAGCGCTGACCCGCGCGCCGATGACTTCGCGGCCCGGTCCGCGTCTTCCTGTCAGATCCCCGCGGCAGGGTGGGGGCACGGACGGCAGAAGGCGGAGGTGGGGTCCGTGGCGGCGTACGTCGGCGACGCGGTGCCGGCCCAGCGGCGGGGCCCGGAGGGCGGTGGCCGCGAGGAGCTGGCCATCGAGACCGAGGGCCTGGTCAAGCACTTCGGCAGCACCCGCGCGGTCGACGGCGTCGACCTGCGCATCCCCCGCGGCGGGGTGCACGGCTTCCTCGGGCCCAACGGCGCCGGCAAGACGACCACCATCCGGGTGCTCGCCACCCTGATCCGGCCCGACGCCGGCACCGCGCGGGTGTTCGGCCACGACGTCGTCACCGAATCCGACGAGGTGCGCGCCCGGGTCAGCCTGACCGGCCAGTTCGCGTCCCTGGACGAGGACCTGACCGGCGCGGAGAACCTGCAGCTGCTGGCCCGGCTGCTGGGCTACTCCCGGGCCGCGGCGCGGCGGCGCACCGAGCAGCTGCTCACCGCCTTCGGACTGGGCGACGCCGCCGGCAAGCAGGTGAAGCACTACTCCGGCGGCATGCGGAGGCGGATCGACATCGCGGCCAGCATCGTCGTCCGGCCGGACCTGATCTTCCTCGACGAGCCCACCACCGGCCTGGACCCGCGCAGCCGCAACCAGGTGTGGGACGTCGTCCGCGCCCTGGTCCGCGGTGGCACCACGGTGCTGCTCACCACCCAGTACCTCGACGAGGCCGACCAGCTCGCCGACCGCATCTCGGTCATCGACGCCGGCCGGGTGATCGCCGAGGGGACGCCGGGCCAGCTCAAGGCCTCGGTGGGCAGCGGCTCGCTGCACGTGCGGGTCCGCGAGCCCGAGCAGCGCCCGGCCGCCCGCGTGCTGCTCGAGCGGGTGCTGGGCGTGCCGGTCCGCGAGGAGAGCGACCCGGCGGCGCTGACCGCCCGGGTGGGCGACGCCGACCCGGTGGCGCGCGCGCTCACCGCCCTGGAGGACGCCGACGTCGGCCTGGCCCAGTTCGCGCTCGGCCAGCCCAGCCTCGACGAGGTGTTCCTCGCCCTCACCGGCCACCCGGCCGAGTCCACGACGACTGCGACCAGCCCCGACGAGGAGGGCCAGGCGTGACCACGACGGAGAGCCGGCACCTGCTGCTGGACGCCCCCGACAGCGCCGCGGTGCACGAGGCGCTGGTCGCCGGCGAGCGACCGCGGCCGCAGGGCCCGCTGGCCGCCTCGGCGACCTTCGGCTGGCGCACCCTGCTCAAGATCAAGCACGTTCCGGAGCAGCTGTTCGACGTCACCGCCTTCCCGGTGATGATGACGCTGATCTTCACGTTCCTGTTCGGCGGCGCCCTGGCCGGCACCGTCGACGCCTACATCCAGTACTTCCTGCCGGGCATCCTGGTGCAGAGCATCCTGATGATCACGATGTACACCGGCGTCGCGCTGAACACCGACATCGAGAAGGGCGTCTTCGACCGCATCCGGTCCCTGCCGGTGTGGCGGCCCAGCGCCCTGGTCGGCGCGCTGCTCGGCGACGTCGTCCGGTTCACCCTCGCCTCGACGGTGGTGGTCTCGCTCGGGCTGCTGCTCGGCTTCCGGCCACGGGGCGGGTTCCCGGGGGTGCTGGCCGCGATCGGGCTGCTGCTGGTCTTCGCCTTCGCCCTGGGCTGGATCTGGACGTTCCTCGCGCTCGAGCTGCGCACCCCGAACGCGGTGATGGGCTGGAGCATGCTGGTGATCACGCCGCTCACCTTCGGCAGCACCATCTTCGTCGACCCCTCGACGATGCCCGGCTGGCTGCAGGCGTTCGTCAGCGTGAACCCGATCAGCCACCTGGTCGACGGCGTGCGCGGGCTGATGCACGGGCGGGCCGAGGTGGTCGACGTGCTGGTGGTGTTCGGGTGGGCGGCGGCGCTGGTCGCCGTCCTCGGGCCCCTGACGATGCGGCGGTACGCCGACCGGGCGTGACCGGTCAGCGCCGGTGGCGGAGGGCCCAGGCCAGCGACCGCGCCGACTGCCGCAGCCGGGCCCGCGCCGTCCACGCCGACCGTCCCTCGGCGCGGCGGTCGCGGGCCACCGGCACGCTGGTCACCGGCCGCCGGGCCAGCCCGACGGCCAGCACGATGCTCGGCGCGTCCGCGGCGAGGACGGCGTCCCGCACGCGGCGGCCCATCGCGAGGAACGCGCCGGCGTCCGGCGGCAGCCCGGTCAGCCGCGCGGCCAGCCGGCGGTGCGCCGTGCCGGTGAACCGGCGCAGCGGGGACTCGTAGGGGCCGCGGCGCCCGGCGAACACCGCCTCGACGTCGCCCCGCGCCAGGCGCTCGAGGAGCTGCGGCACCGCCTCGGGCGGGTCCTGCAGGTCGGCGTCCAGGCACACCCACACGTCGGCGTCCGGCTCGGCGGCCAGCCCGTGGGCCAGCGCCGCGTGCTGGCCGCCGTTCACGGTGAGCCCGGAGACCGCGATCCGCCGATCGGTGACGCTGAGGCCGACGGCGACCCGCGCACTGTCGTCGGGCGAGGCGTCGATGACCAGCCGCAGCCGCCAGTCCCGGCCCTCGAGGGCGGCGGCCAGCCGCTCGGCCAGCGGCGCCAGGGTGGCCTCGTTGCGGTAGACGGGGACGACGACCGCCAGCCGGGGCCCGGCGCTCATGCCGCCGCGGCCCACGTGCGGGCCAGCCCCTCGGCGAGATCGACCGTGGGCCGCCAGCCCAGCATCGCGGCGGCAGCCGACGGGTCGCTCACCCAGTCGGCGGTGTCCCAGTCCCGGCCGGGGTGGGCGCCGGGCGCGGTGGCGATCGACCGCCCGGTGACCCGCTCGGCGGTGGCGACCAGCTCCTCGGTCGACGTCTGCACGCCGGTGCCGACGTTGAGCACCTGCCCCGGCGGGAGGTGGTCGGCCAGGGCGGCGCGCACGCAGGCGTCGACGACGTCGCCCACCCAGACCCAGTCCCGCCGGCTGACGTGCCCCGGCAGCGGGACGACGGCTCCGGTGCGGGCGGCCCCGAGCACCACCGGCACCAACCGGGTCGGGTGGTCGCCGGGGCCGTAGACCTGGAAGGCCCGCAGCACCGCCGCCCGGACCCCGCGCTCGGCGGCGGCGGCCTGCAGCAGCAGGGAGCCGGAGGCCTTGGTGGCGCCGAAGAACCCCCGCGGCCGCAGCGCGGCGTCCTCGGCCAGCGGTCCGGGGCCGGCCGCGTACTCGGTCGAGGACCCGAGCCGCACCACGGCCCGGCAGCGGCCGGGCAGCGCGTCGACCAGCCACGGGCTGGTGTTGACCGCGACCGTCGCGGCCCGCTCCGCCGGCGTCGTCTTGGCCCGCCCCGCGGCGAGGGAGAACACCACATCGGGGTCGGCCGCCCGCACCGCCGACGCCCCGGCGTCGGGGTCGGCGAGGTCCACGTCGGCGCGGGTGAGCGGGACGACGTCCCAGCCGTCGGACCGCAGCCGGGCAACCAGGTGGCGACCGACGAAGCCGCCGGCGCCGGTGACCACCGCCCTCACGCCGGCTGCGCCTCCGGCACCCCGGTCACCGCCGACGCGAACTCCGCCCGCCGCGCGGCGGCCTCGGCCGGTGCGGCCCGGTGCAGCGCGCCGAGGACGGCCAGCAGCCGGGGCACCTCCACGAACGGGTCGCGGCCGGCCATGTCGGCGGTGAACGACCGGCGCAGGAAGGTGAAGTCGGTGCCCAGCCGGACCAGCTCGGCGGCCAGCAGCTCGGCCGGCACCGGGAAGCCGCACTCCGGCAGGGTGAGCCCCCCGACGCCGAAGGGCTGGTGCACCGCGGCGCGGACGGCGTCGACCGTGCCGTCGACCAGCGGGGTGAACAGCTGGGTCGCGCCGCGGTCGATGCGCAGGTCGTTGAGGCCGACGTAGATCCGTGACAGCGGTCGCCGGGCCAGCTCCGGGGTGCGGTGCACGGCATCCTGGGTCTCCACCAGGATGCCCAGGCCGCAGCGCCCGTCGACGAGGTCGAGGGTGCGGTCGACCTGCTCGGCGGAGCGGACCATCGGCAGCAGCACCTCGTCGGCGCCACGGGCCACGGCGTCGTCGACCTCGGCCGCGGTCCACGGACCGAAGCCGTTGACCCGGCAGAGCAGCCGGCCGGCGGTCGCCGCCCGCACGCGGCTCAGGTCCTCGGGGGTGTCGGCGTTGATCTGCGTGCCCTCGCCCCGCTGCCGGCGGTGCTTTCCCCTCCGTTCCCAGTCGACGACGATCCCGGCCGCGCCGGCGGCCACCACGTCGGATCCCCAGGCGGGGTCGACCGTGAAGAGGAAGAGATCCACGGTGGTGAGCTTAGGCACACCTAACCGCCGGTGTGCAACGGGACCTCCTCCCTAGCTGACGGCCGCCGCATCGACCGCGGCGCCGGCCGCCGCGCCGGCCGCGGCACCGGCCGCATCGGCCGCCCCCGAGGGGAACGGCAGCGCCGCGCCGAGCACCCGGACCGACACGTCGTCGCCCGCGGCGGGCAGGTCCCGACCCTCCAGCCGGGCACTGAAGGTCTGCCCGGTCGGCAGCTCCAGGCGGACCCGGGCGTCGTGACCGAAGAAGTCGACGCCGCGCACCCGCGCCGTCGGACCGCCGGCGTCCGGCCCGTCCAGCCGCAGCTGTTCCGGGCGCAGCAACACCCGTGCCGGGCCGTCGGGGCAGGCGCGATCCAGGGCGAGGACGCCGAGGGCCGAGTGCGCGGACCCGCCGCGGACGTCGGCCTCGAGCACCACCGACTCCCCCACGAACGTCGCGACGTCGAGGTCCCGGGGGCTGCGGTAGAGCGTCCGCGGGTCGGCCAGCTGCACCAGCCGCCCGCCGCGGAGCACGGCCACCTCGTCGGCCATCGACAGCGCCTCGGCCTGGTCGTGGGTGACCAGTACCGCGGTCGCGCCGGAGGCGGCCAGCGCATCCGCCACGGCCTGCCGGGTCTCCTCGCGGAGCGACGCGTCGAGGGAGGAGAACGGCTCGTCGAGCAGCACCAGCGACGGCTCCGGTGCCAGGGCCCGGGCCAGGGCGACCCGCTGCTGCTGGCCGCCGGAGAGCTGGTGCGGGGCGCGCTGGGCGAGCGCGGGGTCGAGCCCGACGAGGGTGAGCAGCTCGCGCACCCGGCCGGTGTCGCGACGCTGCCGCCGCGGCAGCCCGAAGGCGACGTTGCCGGCGACGCTCAGGTGCGGGAAGAGCCCGCCCTCCTGCGGGACGAAGCCGATGTGGCGGCGGCGGGCGGGGACGCTGCGGCCGGGGCCGGCCACCTGCCGGCCGCCGACCTCGATGGCGCCGCTGTCGGGATCGTCGAAGCCGGCGATCAACCGCAAGAGCGTCGTCTTCCCGCATCCGGACGGCCCCAGCAGGGCGGTGAAGCCGCCCTCGGGGACGTGCAGGTCCACCCCGGTGAGCACGGGTGTGGC
Source organism: Geodermatophilus sp. CPCC 205506 (assembly GCF_051383635.1). Classification (NCBI taxonomy): domain Bacteria; kingdom Bacillati; phylum Actinomycetota; class Actinomycetes; order Geodermatophilales; family Geodermatophilaceae; genus Geodermatophilus; species Geodermatophilus sp. CPCC 205506. The sequence continues at coordinate 23,232 of NZ_JALPKP010000065.1, forward strand.
GCCGTAGGACTTCGTCACGTCGGTGACGATCAGCGAACTCATGTGGTCAGACCTCTGCGGGCATCGCGGGAGAGCAGCACGGTAGCCGGTGCCGAGAGCAGCACCATGACGACGGCGTACGGCGCGGCGGCCCCGTACTCCAGGGCACTGCTGGCCGACCAGAACGCGGTCGCCAGCGTCGTCGTCCCGGTGGGGGCCAGCAGCAGGGTGGCGGTCAGCTCGGTGACGACGGCGAGGAACACCAGGGCGGCGCCGGCGCCGATGCCGGGGGCGAGCAGCGGCAGGGTCACCCGCCGCAGCCGGTCCGGAGCCGAGGACCCCAGCGACGCGGCGACGTCGTCGTAGAGCCGGGGCGACTGCTCCACGGCGGCCCGCACCGTGACGATCGCCCGCGGGAGGAAGAGGATCGCGTAGGCGGCCAGCAGCACCGGGACGGTCTGGTAGATCCACGGCGTCGCGTTGATCGCGAGGGTGACCAGAGCGAGGGCGATGACGATGGCCGGCACGGAGCTGCCGAGGTAGGTGCTGCGCTCCAGCAGCGTGGCCACCCGCCCGCGGGCCCGGACCGCCAGCCAGCCGGTGGGCAGCGCCATCGCGGTGGTCACGACCGCGGCGGCGGCCGCCAGCCCGAGCGTCGTCCCGGTCGTGGTGATCAGAACGGCGAGGTCGAGGCCGGTGGACGAGCCCCGGACCACCCAGGTCGCCAGGCTGGCCAGCGGCACGGCCAGCGAGAGCCCCACCAGCGCGGTGAGCGCCAGCAGCGCGGGCGCGGTGAGCGCGCCCAGCGGCACCGCCCGACCCGGCCGGGCCACGCCCGCGCCGGTGCGGGCGTAGCCACGCCGGCCGCGCAGCCGCAGCTCGGCCAGGAGCAGCAGGAGGCACAGCAGGACGAGGACGCCGGCCAGCATCGTGGCGCCCGGCCCGTTGAAGGTGGCCCGGTACTGGTCGTAGATGGCGGTCGTGAAGGTCGCGTACCGCAGCATCTGGAGCGCGCCGAACTCGGCCAGCACGTGCAGCGCGACCAGCAGGCTGCCGCCGAGCAGCGCCACCCGCAGCTGCGGGAGCTGCACCCGCCGGAACACCGCCCAGCTGGACAGGCCCAGTCCGCGCGCGGTCTCCTCCAGCGCCGGGTCCAGGCCGCGGAAGGCGGCGACCACGGGCAGGTAGACGAACGGGAAGTAGGACAGCGTCACGACCAGCAGCGCGCCGGTGTAGCCGTCCATGCCGGGCAGCAGCGAGATCCAGGCGTAGCTGTTGACGAACGCGGGCACGGCCAGCGGCGCGACCAGCAGCACGTGCCAGACCCCCCGTCCGGGCAGGGCGGCGCGCTCGACCAGCCAGGCCGCGCCGACCCCCAGCAGGGCGCACAGCAGCACCGTTCCGCCGACCAGGCGGGCGGTGTTCCAGAGCAGCTCGCCGACCCGCGGCCGCAGGACCAGTTCGCGGATGCCGCTCCAGCCGACGTCGACGGTGTACGCGGCGATGTAGGCCAGGGGCAGCAGCGCCAGCGCGGCGACCGCCACGGCCAGCAGCAGGGTGACCGGGCTGCGGCGCACCCCCGAGCGCGTGCGGACCCGCCCCGGGGGCACCGGCCGGGCCGGCGTCCCGGGCTCGGCGGCCGGTGACGCGGTTGCGCTCAGAGGAGGCCCACCTCCTGCATGAGCTCGGTGACCCGCCGCTGGTCGAGCGACCCCGGGTCGACGTCCGGCGCCTGGAGCTCCTCCAGCGGCGGCAGCACGTCGGCGGAGGCGACGCCGGTGCCGACGGCGTACTCGAGCGCCGAGCTCCCGGCCAGCTTCTCCTGCGCCTCCGGGCTGGTGAGGTACTCGACCAGCTGCTGGGCCTGCTCCGGCTGGTCGCTGGAGGCCAGCACGCCGGCGCCGGAGACGCTGACGAAGGCGCCCGGGTCCTGGTTGCGGAAGAGGTGCAGCCGCGCGTCGTCGCCCTTGAGGGCGTTCTCGGCCTGGTCGCGGTACCAGTAGTAGTGGTACATGACGCCGGCGTCGATCTCGCCCTCGTCGGCGGCGACCATCACCGCGGTGTTGCTCTGGTAGATGCCGGCGTTGCGCTCCAGACCCTCCAGCCACGCGTGTGTGGCGTCCTCCCCGCGGAGGGCGAGGACGGCGCTGACGATCGCCTGGAAGTCCGGACCGCCGGCGGCGATGCCGATGCGCCCCTCCCACTCCGGGTTCGCCAGGTCCATGATCGACGCCGGCAGCTCGGCCTCGGGGAGGACCTCGGGGTTGTAGACGAGCACCGTCGAGCGCGCGGCGAACCCGACCCAGGTGCCCGACTCCGGCCGGAACTGCTCCCCCACCTGGTCCAGCGTCGACTGCTCCAGCGGGGCGAGCAGGCCCTCGCTGTCGAGGATGTCGATCGACGGGCTGTTCTCGGTGAGGAAGACGTCGGCCGGGGAGGCGTCGCCCTCCTGCACGATCTGGTTGGCCAGCTCGGCGTCGTTGGCGTCGCGGAACTCCAGTTCGATGCCGGTCTCGGCGGTGAAGTCCTCGAGCATGGTGCGGACCAGGCTCTCGTGCTGGGCGCTGTAGACGGTCAGCGTCTCGGCCTCGGCGGCCTCGCCGGAGCCACACCCCGCCAGCAGCCCGGCGACGGTCAAGGCGGAGAGAGCCGTGGCGGACGTCCGCCCGAGCCTGGTCACGTGTCTGCTCCTGAAGATAGGCAAGCCATACCTGACCAGAAGGTGTACCACGGGCGGCCGTCGCGGCGTCGGCTACAACTGCTCCCATGGCCCCCGTTCCGACGCTGCCCGTGCGCACCGCCCGTTTCGCCGAGCTCACCCCGCTCGAGGTCTACGCGCTGTGCCGGTTGCGGGTCGACGTCTTCGTCGTCGAGCAGCAGTGCCCGTACCCGGAGCTCGACGGGCGCGACGTCGAGCCGGCGACGGTGCACCTGTGGATCGAGGAGGACGGGCAGGTCGCGGCGACCATCCGGGTGCTCGACGACGGCGGGACGCGGGCGATCGGCCGGGTCGCCACCGCGGCCACGCACCGCGGTCGCGGGCTGGCCGCGCAGCTCATCGAGGCCGGCGTGGCGCTGTGCGGCGATGCGCCGATCACGATGGGCGCGCAGGCCCACCTGGAGGGCTGGTACGAGCGGTTCGGGTTCCGGCGCAGCGGACCCGGCTACGTCGAGGACGGCATCCCGCACGTGCCGATGCGCCGCGAGCCGGCCTGATCCACTTCGGGGTGGCGGATCGGGCAGGCTGGCGCCGTGGCGCGCAGTCCCCTGCTCCGGGCGGCCGACCGCCTGGAGCGCCTGGCCGCACGGACCACTCCCGGCGACTGGCGGACGGGTGGACTGCTGGCGACCCGGCCCGAGGTCATCGCCCACCTCCCGGACGGCGGCACCGAGCACGTCGCCGAGGCGCGGGCCGGTACCGGCGCCTGGATCGCCGCGCTGTCGCCGGCGCTGGCCGCACCACTGGCCGCCTGGCTGCGCGCCGCGGCCGCTGCCCAGCCGCCGGACCCGGCCGCCGAGGCGTTCGCGCGGGAGCTGCTCGACCGGCTGCCGTGACGACGGCTCGCCTCGGGCGCACGCGCCCGCACGGGTGGACGCTGCCGCAGGTGGCGCGGCAGGGTGACGGGGGTGTCCGCTGCCCGGAGCGCCTACGCCCACGACGCGGTGCTCGTCCTCGACGGGGAGGGCGACGACCGGGCACCGGGCGGGGCGATCACCCTCGCGCTCTGCGGCAGCTGGACGCACGAGCCACCGTGCCCGCTGTCGCCGCACCACACCTCGACCTCCCGGACCGGCGACCGGCTGCACGTGCGCGTGCTCTTCGCGGCGGCCGCGACCGACGAGCAGCGCGTGCGCGACCTCGTGGCGGAGGCACTCGCGGGTGGGGAGTCCACCGGGCCCGACGGCGTCCGCACGTCGTGGCGACTGCTGGAGCAGGACCGCTCCGACGTCCGGCAGGAGGAGCGGGCGCACGCCGACCGGCTGGCCGGGAGCTGACCCGGACCACGCGCTGACCGCCCGGATTGCGGGACCAACCCGCTCGAACCTCCGAGGGCAGCAGGGACCGGCTGGTCGACGTGCGGACTTGTCGACAGCTCCCACGCACTTCTCAGAACGGTGGCGGGTCGTCGCCCGGATCGGCGTCGGGTGGGGTCTCGGCCCTGGTCGACGGGTCGGCTGCGCGACGGTCGAGGCCCGGTGGTCGGGTGCTGCGCGTGACCCCCGAGGGCGTGGTGACGTGCAGGACGCCGTCGGCGTCCATGACGAACCGCCAGCCGCGGGCGTGGGTCTTGAGCCGGTGGTGGCTGCG
>NZ_JALPKP010000066.1:0-26725 GCF_051383635.1 Geodermatophilus sp. CPCC 205506
GGCCGGGTGCGGGCGGCGGGACCCGCGGCCGGATCCGCTCCGGCTCACCTCCGCGCCGGACCGCCGGCGGCGGTGGACCCGGGCGCCGGACCGGCCCGCGGCCGGGGGGCGGGTCCGCGGGGCTCACCCCGCCAGGCTCTCACGGTCCGCGGAGTCTCCGGGACACCTCGCAGCCCCGGCGTGTGTCGGACCGGGACGTCTCGCGACGGGCGCTCAGGACGCCTGCGCGCCGAGCGGTTCCGCCGCGCCGTCCGACCCCACCGACCGGGTCGCGGCCGCCTCGGCGGCGTCCTCCGCGAGGGCGAGGACGGCCCGGGCGGTCGGCTCCGCGGCCTCCATCATCGCGACGTGCCCCACGCCCTCGAGCAGGAGCAGCCGGCCGTCGGGGACGGCGGTGGCCAGCCGCGGCGCCAGGGCCGGGTCGACCAGCCGGTCGCGGTCCCCCCAGACCACCAGCGTCGGCGGCCGCAGCCGGCGCGCCGCACGCCAGGCGTTGGCCGCGCCCACCCGGAGGTAGGAGGTGATCAGGCCGCGCATGCTGCGGGTCAGCGCGCGCACGGCCCACGGCTGCCCGGCCCGCTCACGCATCTCCTCCAGCGCCTGGTCCAGCCGCGCGCGCGGCACCCGGGACGGGTCGCCGAAGCACATCGCCAGCATCCCGCGCACCTGCTGCTCGGGCGTCACGCCGGTCAGCCGCCGCTCGGCCAGCGCCGGCACGCCGGGCAGGAGGAGCAGCGGGAGGGCGCGGCTGAACACCGAGGGCACCCGGTACACCGGCATCGCCGGGGACACCAGGGTCAGCGTGGCCACGAGGTCGGGCCGGCGGGCGGCCACGAGCAGCGACACCAGCCCGCCCAGCGAGTTGCCCACCAGGTGCAGCGGCCGCCCCGCGCCCTCCCCCGGCTCCGCGGCGATCCGCTCCAGCAGGTCGACGACGGCCCGCACGTGCCCCCGGACGGAGTACGCGCTGCGGGCCGGCGGGTGCGAGCGCCCGAACCCGGGCAGGTCCACCGCCCACCCGTCGAAGCGGACCGCGAGCAGCGCGGCGAGGTCGGTCCAGTTGGTCGACGCCCCGCCGAGGCCGTGCACGTACAGCACCCGCTCCCGCGGGGCGCCGTCCCGACGACCGTCGACCGGCCCGGTCCACGGCGTCCGCCGGACGAAGACCTCCCCGCCCCGGACCGGCACCGGCCCACCGGGCCACGGCGGGGGCACCGCGTCGGTGCGGGGCAGCGGAACGGTGGACAGGCGGGCCGGGACGGCGGGCGGGGCGGACGGCGTGCGCATCACCCGCCGACGGTAGGTCAGCGCCGCACGCAGGGCGCATCCCCGTGACCCGCCGGTAACATCCGGACGTCATGTCGCTGCCCCGGTCCGTTCCCGCGCCCGCCCGCCGATCGTCCCGCCTGCCCCGCGGCGCCCGGCGGCTGCAGCTGCTGCAGGCCGCGCAGGAGGTCTTCGTCGCGCAGGGCTACCACGCGGCCGCGATGGACGACATCGCCGACCGGGCCGGCGTCAGCAAGCCGGTGCTCTATCAGCACTTCCCCGGCAAGCGGGAGCTGTACGTGGCCCTGCTGGAGCAGCAGGTCACCGAGCTCACCGACCGGGTGCGCGACGCGATGTCCGGCACCGACGACAACCGCACGCGGGTCAACGGCGCCGTGGGCGCCTACTTCGACTTCATCAACACCGAGGGCTCGGCGTTCCGGCTGGTGTTCGAGTCCGACCTGCGCAACGACGACGAGGTGCGGGCGCTCGCCGACCGCGGTCACCACTCCTGCGTGGAGGCGATCGCCGAGGTCATCGCCGCCGACACCGGCGTCGACCGGGAACGGGCGCTGCTGCTCGCCTCGGGCATGACCGGGCTCGCCGAGACCAGCGCCCGCTGGTGGCTGGACCGCAAGGGCACGGTGTCCCGCGACGAGGCGGTGGCCCTCATGACGGCGCTGTCGTGGCGGGGGATCTCCAACTTCCCCCGGCTCGAGGGCGGCGAGCACGCGGCGCACTGAGCGCGACGTTTCGCTGACGGCGCACCCGCACCGCCGGTCGGCGGTTCTGCGGCTGCACTAGCGTGGAAGACAGCCGCGCAACTCGAGGAGGCATCCCCCGTGGAAGTCAAGATCGGTGTCCAACACTCCCCCCGGGAGCTGGTCATCGACAGCCCCCAGACCCCCGACGAGATCGCCAGCGAGGTGGCGAAGGCCATGTCCGGCGCGACGAAGGACGGCCTGCTGACCCTGGTCGACGACCGTGGCCGCCGGGTTCTCGTCCCGGTCGACCGCATCGCCTACGTGGAGATCGCGCAGCCCGACCAGCGCCGGGTGGGTTTCATCGCCGGAGCGTAGGACCTGGAGGAGGCCCCGGTGCAGGGGCCCGCGCCGAGCTTGCGAGGCGTGGGGGGCACCGGGGTCCTTTCACAGGTCGACGACGGTGCGCCAGGCCTCCCGCGGGCCGGCGGTCTCGGCGACCAGCTCCTCGTACAGCGCGGCGATCCGGTCCGGCGTGATCTGCCGGTCCTCCCCCACCAGCCCGCGGATCGTCGCGGTGGCCACGTGCACGCCGCGGGGGGCGAGGTCGGCGGCCAGGGCGCCGACGAGCGAGCGCAGCGCCGCCTTCTGGACGCCGAGCGTGGGCAGCGCCGCCATGGGCCGGTCCGCCGTCCCGCCGCCGGTGGCCAGGACCGTGCCGGCGCCGCGCCCGGCCATCCCCGGCAGCACCGCGCGCACCGCCGTCTGCAGGGCGACGACGCCGGCCGCGAGATCGGCGGTCAGCTGTTCGGGCGTGAGGTCGGCGGCGGGGACCTCCCGGCCCACCGAGACGTTGTGCAGCAGCGCGTCCACCGGTCCGGCCGCGGCGATCAGCTCCCCGATGGCGGCGGTCAGCGCGGCGGCGTCGCCGGCATCCGCGACGGCGGAGGCGGCCTCGACCCCGTCGGCCGCGAGGCCGGCGCAGAGCTCCGCCACCACCTCCCGGCGCCGGGCGACCAGCGAGACCGACCAGCCGGCCGCACCGAACCGGCGGGCGGTGGCCGCCGCGATACCCGGCCCGGCGCCCACGACGAGCAGGTGCGGCACGACGACTCCCGTCAGGGGTTGAGACCGAGCGTCTTCATCCGCTCGGTGTGCGCGGAGGTGATCCGGGCGATGAGCCGGCCGATCCCCGCGAGGTCCCCGGTGCCCGCCATGATCAGCCGGGCCAGCTCCTCGCGCTCGGCGACGACCGCCTGCGACTGGGTGATGGCCTCGCCCACGAGCCGCCGTCCCCACAGGGCCAGCCGGCCGGCGACGGTCCGGTGGGCCGCGATCGCCGCCCGGACCTCCCGCACGGCGAAGTCCGCGTGCCCGGTGTCGGCGAGCACGTCGAGGATCAGCGCCTGGTCCGGGTCGGGCAGGAAGGTGGCGATCTCGCGGTAGAAGTCGGCCGCCAGTCCGTCACCGACGTAGGCCTTGACCAGCCCCTCCAGCCAGGTGCGGGGGCGGGTGCTCTCGTGGAAGGCGTCCAGCGCCGCCACGAACGGCGTCATCGCCTCGGTGGGGTCGGCGCCGAGCTCGGTCAGGCGCGCGGTGAGCCGGGCGTGGTGACCGATCTCCGCGGCCGCCATCTCCGCCAGCGCCGCCCGCCCGGCGAGCGTCGGGGCGAGGCGGGCGTCCTCGGCGAGCCGGTCGAACGCGGTCAGCTCCGCGTAGGCCAGCACCCCCAGCAGGTCGACGACGGCGCGGTTGTCGGCCGTGCTCACGGGCGGCTCCAGGGCTCGGCGGGCGGACGCGGCGGCCGTCTCGCACGAGGCGCCCGAGCGGACCGGACAGCGCGGCGCGAGGAGGCTAACCGGTGCGCAGGTTACGATGGGAATCGGCGAGCCCTCCGGTTCGCTAGGACATCTGTGCGCTGACGACCGCTGGACGACGCTCCTCGAGGGCTGTCTCCCGGGCCGAACCCGAACGCCCGGTTCTGCTGGCTGCGTTGGCGCTGGAACCCATCCCGCGACCACCCAGCGGGACGGCTCCGACGCAGCGGACCCCCGCCGCCGGCGCCGTCCCCCAGCAGACCAGAGGCGAGAGCACTGACCTCCATCGAGAACACCACCACCACCGACCTCGAGCACGCCGAGACCGGCGCCCCCGCGCCCGAGGAGCTGGAGTCGCAGGTCGAGGAGCTGGGCGGCGCACCCGTCGCCCCGGACAGCCCGCTGTTCAGCGACTTCGACGTGCATCCCGACGTCATCGCCGCCCTGGCCGAGGTCGGGATCACCCGCACCTTCGCCATCCAGGAGTTGACCCTCCCGCTGGCGCTGGCCGGGCACGACCTCATCGGGCAGGCCCGCACCGGCACCGGCAAGACCCTCGGCTTCGGCGTCCCGATGCTGCAGCGCGTCGTCCCCCCGGCCGAGGGCGGTGACGGCGTACCGCAGGCGCTGGTCGTCGTCCCCACCCGTGAGCTCTGCGTCCAGGTCTCCCGCGACCTGGCGACCGCCGGTGCCAAGCGCGGCATCCGCGTGCAGGCCATCTACGGCGGCCGGGCCTTCGAGCCGCAGGTCCAGTCGTTGCAGAACGGCGTCGAGATCGTCGTCGGCACCCCGGGGCGACTGCTCGACCTGGCCCAGCGCGGCGACCTGATCCTCGGCAAGGTCAAGGTCCTCGTGCTCGACGAGGCCGACGAGATGCTCGACCTGGGCTTCCTGCCCGACATCGAGCGGATCCTGGCGATGGTCCCGGACAAGCGGCAGACGATGCTGTTCTCCGCGACGATGCCCGGGCCGATCGTGACCCTGTCGCGTTCGTTCATGACGCAGCCGACGCACATCCGGGCGCACGGCAACGACGAGGGCTCGACCGTTCCGCAGACGACCCAGTTCATCTACCGGGCGCACAACCTGGACAAGCCCGAGCTGCTCTCCCGCGTGCTGCAGTCACGCGACCGTGGCCTGGTCATGGTGTTCTGCCGCACCAAGCGCACCGCCCAGAAGGTCGCCGACGAGCTGGTCGAGCGCGGTTTCGCCGCGGCGGCCGTGCACGGTGACCTCGGCCAGGGCGCCCGCGAGCAGGCGCTGCGCGCCTTCCGCAGCGGCAAGGTCGACGTGCTGGTCGCCACAGACGTCGCCGCCCGCGGCATCGACGTCACCGGGGTCAGCCACGTCGTCAACTACCAGTGCCCCGAGGACGAGAAGACCTACCTGCACCGGATCGGCCGCACCGGCCGGGCGGGCAGCGAGGGTGTCGCGGTGACCCTGGTCGACTGGGACGACATCCCGCGGTGGCAGCTGATCAACAAGGCGCTGGACCTCGACTTCACCGACCCGCCGGAGACCTACTCCACCTCCCCGTGGGTCTACTCCGACCTGGACGTGCCCGAGGGCGCGACCGGCCGGCTGCCCCGCGCCCAGCGCACCCGCGAGGGGCTGGACGCCGAGACCCTCGAGGACCTCGGCGAGACCGGCAAGCGCACCCGCGGAGGCTCGCGCGGCCCCGCCCGCGAGGACGAGGCTCCCCCGGCCGCCCCCCGCACCAGCCGACCGCGCCGGCGCACCCGCGGTGGCGGGACCGGCGCGGCCGACACGGCAGCCCCGGCCGCGGCCGACGCCCCTGCCGGCGAGACCGGTGAGTCGGGTGAGTCCGGCGCCTCCGGCGAGGCGGCCAAGCCGCGCCGGCGGCGTCGTCGTCGCGGTGGCGCCACCCGCGGCTCCGCCGAGCCGGCCGCCTGAGACGCCGCAGCGGTGGGTCCGCGCCGCCCGCCGCCGCGGGTGTGGATCTGGACGGCGGCCACCCTCGCGCTCGTCGTCCTGGCCGCCCTGCTGTGGCGCGGCTCGGACGCGGCGGCGACCCGCAGCACCACGGCTGAACCGGCCGGCGTCCCCTCGGGGGCGCCGGCCGGCGCCGTCTCCACGGTCTGGACTGCCCCGACCACCGGCGAGGCGGCGGTGCACGGCGGCCGCGTCGTGGTCGGCGACCGGCACGGGGTGCGCGCACTCCACGTCGGGACCGGCGACGTGGCCTGGCAGTACAGCCGCGCCAACGCCCGGCTCTGCGACTGGACGCTGATCGGCAGCGTCGTGGTCGCGGTCTTCCGCACCGAGGACCGCTGCGACGAGGCCGTGGCGCTGGCCGTCGACACCGGCGTGCGCTCGTGGACGCGGAACGTCAGCTACCGCTCCGACGTGACGCTGCACAGCACCAACGGGATCGTCCTGGCCGTCGCCCCCACCGGCGTGGTCACCATCGACCCGGTCGGGGACGGCACCCGCTGGCGGCAGCCGGCCGGCGAGGGCTGCCGGATCGTCGACGCCGACGTCGGGCAGGCGGGGGTCGTCGTCCTGCAGCGGTGCGCGGGGACGTCGGCCTGGCAGCTGCGGCTCTTCGACGGCTTCGAGGGCGCGGCTCGGTGGACCCGCGACGTCCCGGAGGGGACGGTGCTGGCCGGCGTCGACCGGGCGGTGGCCGTCGCGGGTGCGGACGGCGTCCACCTGCTCGCCGCCGGCGACGGCACCCCCGTGGGGAACCCGCTCCCCGGCACGGCCGCCCGGATGACGGGGCTCGGCGACACCGCACTGGTCCTGGCGGACGGGGAGCTCTCCGCCGTCGACCAGACCACCGGCGCCCTCCGCTGGCAGGTGCCCGCGACCGGGCTGCCGTCCGGCGCGGCGGCCGGCAAGCTGCTGTCCCCCGTGACCGCCGTCCCGGTCCCGGAGGGCGGCACCGTCGTGCTGCGCGACCTCGCGACCGGGGACGAACTCGGCCGTACCACCGTCGCCGGCCTGCCGGCGGACGCGCTGGTCACCGTCGCGGGGCCGGTCGTCGTCGCCGGGGAGCCCGATCGGGTGGTCGCCTCGCGCTGAGCCGTCCGCAAGGGTGGAGCCGGGGGCGACACCGCCGCGCCGGGCGGGGTTGACTGGGGGCATGGTGATGCCCGCCGGTCCCGACGACAGCGCCCCGCTCTCCATCGCCCCGGACGACCTGCGGCAGCTGGCCGACCACGACGCCCGCCACCGGACGTTCGCCGGCGGGGCCGGGCCGCTCGTCGCGCTGGACACCGAGGGCGACGGGGAGAGCGGCACCGTCCTCATGGTGGCCGGCTACACCGGCAGCAAGGAGGACTTCGCGCCCCTGCTGCGGCCCCTGTGCGGCGCCGGCTACCGCGTGATCGCGCTCGACCAGCGCGGCCAGTACGAGTCGCCCGGCCCCGACGACCCCTCCCGCTACACCGTCGCCGAGCTGGCCGGTGACCTGGTCGCCGTCGCCCGGGAGCTGCGCGCCGGGTGCCGCGTCCTGCACCTGGTCGGGCACAGCTTCGGCGGGCTGGTCAGCCGGGCCGCCGTCCTGGCCGAGCCGTCGCTGTTCACCTCCCTGACCCTGCTCGGCTCCGGCCCGTCGCGGCTGGTCGGTCCGCGCGCCGAGCTGCTCGACCACCTCGCCCCCCTGCTGGACGCCGGCGGCGTGGAGCTGGTGCACGAGACCCTCGAGCAGCTGTCGATGACCGACCCGAAGGCACAGTCCGTCCCCGCCCCCACCCGGGCGTTCCTGACCCGGCGGTTCCTGGCCAACAGCGAGGCCGGCCTGCGCGGCATGGCCGACGCGATGACCGGCGAGCCGGACCGGGTGGCGGAGCTCGCGGCCACGGGGGTGCCGGTGCTGGTCGCGCACGGAGCCGCGGACGACGCGTGGACGCCGGCCGCCCAGGCGGACATGGCGCGGCGGCTCGGTGCCCCCTGCGAGGTCATCCCGGGGTCGATCCACTCCCCCGCCATCGAGAACCCGCACCGGCTGCTCGCGGTGTTCCTCGGCTTCTGGGCCTCGGTCACGGCCGGGTCCGCGGCCCGGCCGTGACGCCCTCGGCCCGGGACTGGACCCCGGAGGAGGACCTGCTCGGGTTCTTCGGTCCCGACAGCGTCACCTGGCGGGTGCACGCCGACCCGGTGTTCTCCGTCGGCGGGCTGCGGGCGCTGCTGCTCCAGGCACTGCACCCGGTGGCGATGGACGGCGTGGCGACCCTCTCCGAGGGCTTCCGCACCGACCCGTGGCCGCGCCTGGCCCGCACCGCCGCCTACGTCGACACCGTGACCTTCGGTACCCGCCGCGAGGCCGTGCGGGCGGTGCGGCGGGTGCGCGGCATCCACCGGCGGCTGGCCGGCGTGGAGCCGGAGAGCGGCCGCGCCTACCGGGTCGACGACCCCGACCTGCTGCTGTGGGTGCACTGCTGCGAGGTCGACTCGCTGCTCGACGTCGCCCGCCGGGCCGCGGTGGTGACCACGGACACCGACGCCGACCGGTACGTCGCCGAGCAGGTGACCGCCGCCGCCCTCGTCGGTTGCACCGAGGCCGAGGTGCCGCGCACCGTCGCGGAGCTGGCCGGCTACTTCGCCCGCGTCCGGCCGTCGCTGGCCCTCACCCCGGCCGCCCGCGACGCGATGCGGCTGGTGGTCACCCCGCCGATGCCGGCCTGGGTGCGCTTCCTGACGCCGGCCCGCCCGGCGTGGGGCACGCTGGCGTCCCTCGCGGTGGCGACGCTGCCGCAGTGGGCCCGGCGGATGTACTCGCTGCCCGGGTTCGGCGTGACCGACCCGGCGGCGACGGGGGCGGTGCGGGCGTTCCGGCTGGCGGTGCTGCGGCTGCCCCAGCGGGCCCGGCGCTCCCCCATCGTGTGGGCGGGCCTCGAGCGGGTGGCCCGGGCGCAGCCGGTCAGCGCGTGAGGTCGTCGTCCTCGGCGAGGAAGCTCCAGGTCTCCCGCGACGGCGTCGCGGCCTGACCGGTCGGGCAGCTGGGCCGGAAGTCGCACCAGCCGCACTGCCGGCCCGGGGCGGCCGGGAACGCGGCGTCCCGGTCCTGCCCCTCGTCGACCGCCGCGGTGGCCGTGCCGATGTCGGCGGCGATGTCCTCGGCCCGCCGGACGTGGTTGGCCAGCGACCGCTCGGTGTGCTCGAACGCGGCCACCGTGCCGCTGGGCAGGTGGTGCAGCTCGACCCGGTTGCACGGCCGGCGGAGCGTGCGGCGCACGCCCAGCACGTAGGCGGCCAGTGCGGGTGAGCCCCGCGCCTCGTCGTCGGTGCAGACCGCCCGGCCGGTCTTGTAGTCGACGACGACGAGCTCGTCGCCGCGCTGGTCGATGCGGTCGATCCGGCCCGACAGCGCCAGCCGCTCGGTCGTGGCGGCGACCTGCCGCTCGGTACCGACCGGCTCGTCGGCCGGGTCCAGACCACCGACGTAGTCGGTGAGCCACCCCGCCGCCCGGGCCCGCCAGCGGTCGGCCTGCTCGGCGTCGCGGAAGCCGGCCGTCGACCAGACGGAGTAGAGCAGCTGCCGGGCGCCGGCCGTCGTCCGCTTCTCCAGGGCCAGCTCCCACCACGAGCGCAGCGCGGCGTGCACCGCGGAGCCCACCGTGTTGTGCGCCCACGCCGGGCCCTTGGGCGGGGTCGGCCGGTCGAGGTAGGCGAACCGGTAGCGGCGCGGGCAGTCGGCGAACGAGGCGAGCTTGCTCGGCGTCGCCGGGAACAGCCGGCGCGGCATGCCCGGCATCTCCAGCTGCGACTGCGCGGTTCCCGACTGCACCACGCCTCCACGCTAGCCGCCGCGGCCGACGGTCCCGGCGTCAGTCGCGGTACGGCGCGGCGCCGGTGCCGGCCGCCAGCAGCGCCTCCAGCTGGTCCGGCGCGGTGGTGCAGGCGGCGATCGGCGTCGTCTTGTTGGTGCCGTGGTAGTCGCTCGAGCCGGTGACCAGCAGGTCCATCTCACCGGCCAGACCCCGGAGGTGCTCGCGCTCCTGCTCGTCGTGGTCGGGGTGGTCGACCTCCAGGCCGAGCAGGCCGGCGCCGACCATCGCGGCGATCGCCTCGTCCCCGACGACCCGGCCCCGCTTGGTGGCCAGACCGTGGGCGAAGACCGGCACCCCGCCGGCGGCCCGGACCAGCGCGATCCCGGCCAGGACGTCGGTGTCGGCCTTGGCCACGTAGTAGGGGCTGCGGTGGTGGAGCAGGGTGGCGAAGGCGTGGTCGACGGACTCGACGACACCGGCCTCCACCAGGGCCCGCGCGACGTGCGGCCGGCCGACCACCCCGCCCTGCGAGCGCTCGACGATCTCGGCCCAGGCCACCGGGTAGCCAGCCGCGGCGAGGGCGTCCACGATGCGCTCCCCGCGGCCGAGCCGCTCGGTGCGCAACCTGGTCCGCTCGGCGGCGAGGGCGGGGTGCTCGGGGTCGAACAGGTAGGCCAGCAGGTGGACGCTGATCGGTGGCGCGCCGCCGGGGAACCAGCGGCAGGACAGCTCCATCCCGGGGACGACGGTCAGCCCTGCCGGCCGGGCCTGCTCCACCTCCGCCCAGCCCGCCGTCGTGTCGTGGTCGGTGAGCGCGACGACGTCCAGGTCGGCCGCCCGCGCCGTCGCCAGGAGTTCGGCCGGGGTCTCGGTGCCGTCGGAGACCGACGAGTGGGTGTGCAGATCGATCCTCATCACCGGTCAGACTGCCCGTCCCGGGGGCCGGCCACCCGCGGTGGCCGGCCGCGGCGCGGCCGCTCCCCCGCGATCGGCCGGGTGTCCCGGCGCCCGACGCGGCGGCGGCGCGACGACCGCGGGTCGAGGTTGCCCTCGTCGTCCCCGGTGTCGGCGCCGTCGGCACCGAACAGCAGGTTGCTGACCTTGCGGTAGAGCAGGTCCGCCCGCGGGAGGTAGGTGATCTCCGACAGCGCCTGCTGCTGCCCCGCCGACTCGAAGCGGAAGGTGCCGTACCCCAGCACCTGCCCCACCAGCGTCTCCTTGTAGGTGAGGTCGGTGATCCGGCGCAGCGGCAGCAGCGCCACGGTGCGGACGATGATGCCGCTGGTCAGCAGGACGCGGCGATTGGTGACGAGGAAGTGCCGCATCCACCACTCGCCGATCCGCAGCGAGAGGTAGACCGCCACACCGACGAGCACGAGGAAGCCGGCCGTCGTCGACACCCGGTTGCGCGGGTCGAGCAGCAGCAGCCACCCGCCGGCGACGAGCAGCGGGAGGCCCTTGGCGATCGGTTCGATGAGCACGGCCCAGTGCCGGCGGGTGGCGACGACCGGAGGGTGCTCGTGCGGCAGCAGGTACTTCTCGGCGTCCTTGCTCCAGCGCGGCCGCCGGCCCTCGGCCGGCGGCCGGGCGCCTGCCGGGCCGGTCATGCGCCGACGGCTAGACCAGCGAGCCGACGAAGGCGGCCAGGGAGGACGCCGCGTCGCCGAGGGCCTCGCCGGCGCTGCGGACGATCTCGGCCGAGCTCTCCGGCGCCTGGATGACGTAGAACAGCACGAAGGCGACCACCAGCCAGGCGAGGACCTTCTTCAGGCTCACCGTCACCTCCTGGGTGCGTCGACAGGCGTGTGCCCACGCCGAGCACCATGGGTAACACAGGTACCAGGGTGCTCTTCCGGGACACGCCGCCCGGGTTGCGGGCCGGTCCGGTCCGGTCCGTCACGTCCCGGGCAGCAGGTGCTCGCTGGGCGGCCCCAGCGGGAGGTCGGGGTAGAGCCGCTCCCGCAGGTCGAGCAGCTCGAGGTGCTCGGCGAGCAGCCAGGCCGCCGACATCGGCCACATGACCAGCCACAACCAGACGCCGAAGGCCTCCCCGACGAAGGCCGCGCGGTCGTCGGAGGTGGGCACCGCCCACAGCGGGGCGTGCTGCCCCGCGGCCTTGACGTCGGCCGACGAGGGACCGGAGATCACGTCGCCCGGGTCCAGTCCGGGCAGCCCGGCGTAGCCGCAGCCGACGCCCATCCCGGGCTCCTCGGCGACCAGCACCAGCTCCGCCGTCCCGCCGAGGGGCGCCGGGCCGGAGCAGTCGACGACGATCGCGCGGGCCCCGGGCTCCCCGCCCCACGCCATGCCGGTGACCGTCCAGCCCGACGGCATCGGGTCGGGCACCCAGGCGGGCACCCGGGCGTCGGCGGTGACCGCCGAGATCGCGTCGTGGGCGACCAGCAGGGTGTGGTGCAGCGGCGTCACCGCACCGTGCACGTGACACCAGGCCTGGGCGGTGTTCCCCGGGCGGACCACCAACCGCTCGCCGCAGCGGGGGCAGACCGTGGTGACAGTCATCGGGCAACACCGTCCTGTGACCGGCGGGGTTCGTCAAGCGGAGTGTCCGGGCCGCGTGCGTACCGTGCCCGGCATGCCGTCCGACCCCGCCGTCCCCGGGCCGCTGCCGGTCCTCGACTGCGTCGGGGCGGTGGTCCTCGACGCCTCCGGACGGCTGCTCCTGATCCGCCGGGGCCACGAACCCAGCCGCGGGCTGTGGTCGGTGCCGGGTGGACGGGTGGAACCCGGTGAGTCCCCCGCCGCCGCCGTGGAGCGGGAGGTGCGCGAGGAGACCGGCCTGGCGGTGCGGGCGGGCGCCGAGGTGGGCCGGGTGCGCATCCCGGGCCCCGGGGTGGTGTACGCCGTCGTCGACTACGCCTGCACCCTGCTGGAGCCGGACGCCGTGCCGGTGGCCGGGGACGACGCGGACGCGGTCACCTTCGCCGACGCCGCCGACCTGGCGCGGTTGCCGTGCACTCCGCTGCTGCTGGAGACGCTGCGCGGCTGGGGAGCACTGCCGGCCTGACGTGCCGGGCGCCGCGGGGCGCGGCCTCGCCGTGCGGTGCGGCCCTCGCCGGGGGGCGGCCTCGCCGTGGGGTGCGGCCCGCAGCCCCATGGCCGGGCTCAGCCGCGCGGCGCCGGCTCCGGCCGGCCGGGCTGCTCTCCGCCACGAGCCTCCCCGTAGGAGCGCTTGGGCACCATCACCTTGCGCCGGAAGACGCACACCACGGTGCCGTCCTGCTTGTAGCCGATCGTCTCGACGTGCACGACTCCGCGGTCGTCCCTCGACCGCGACTCGGTCTTGTCGAGCACCGTGGTCTCGCCGTAGATCGTGTCGCCGTGGAAGGTCGGCGCCACGTGCCGCAGCGACTCCACCTCCAGGTTGGCGATGGCCTTGCCCGACACGTCCGGCACGCTCATGCCGAGCAGCAGCGAGTACACGTAGTTGCCGACCACGACGTTCCTGCCGAAGTCGGTGGTCTCCGCGGCGTAGTGGCTGTCCAGGTGCAGCGGGTGGTGGTTCATCGTGAGCAGGCAGAACAGGTGGTCGTCGTACTCGGTGACGGTCTTGCCGGGCCAGTGCTTGTAGACGGCCCCGACCTCGAACTCCTCGTAGTACCGACCGAACTGCATGTGCGCGCTCCCGGCGTGGCTCAGGCTGCGGGGCACGGACGGCCTCAGCCGTGGGCCACCGCGCCCAGCGGGGCCAGTTGCCCACCACGCGGCGTCGCTGCCCCATCTGGACGGGCGCCGATCCTACGATGCCCCGGTGGTACCGGCTCCCCCTGCTCGTGACCCCGGGGAGACCGGCGTCCTGACGCTCTCCCCCACCGGCCGCCGGACCCGGCTCGCCGCCTGCGCCGTCGTCCTGGCCGTGCTGCTGGGCGGCAACCTGTGGGGCACCGACGCGGACTTCCCGTTCGGGCCGTTCCGCATGTACTCGACGCGGGCCGACCCCGACCGCCCGGTGGTCTCGACCCGCGTGGTCGGCTTGACCGCCGCCGGAGAGGAGATCCGGCTCTCCGGCGGCGAAGTGGGGCTTCGCCGCGCCGAGTTCGAGGGACAGCTCTCCCGTCTGGCGGAGCAGCCGGACCTGCTGAGCCTGCTCGCGGAGTCCTACGCCGACCACCACCCTGACGCCGAACCCCTCGTCGAGGTGCGGGTCGTGCTGCGCCGGTACGCCCTAGAGGACGGCCGGCGCACGGGCGAGGTCACCGACGACGTCGTCGTCGCCCACGACCTGGAGGCCACCCCGTGAGCCACAGCCCGGGCACCGGCGCGCAGCCGGAGACGGCGCAGGAGTCGGGGCGCGGCCACGGGTGGTGGTTCCGGCCCGTGCCGCTGGCCCGGATCGCGGTCTTCCGGACGATCGCCTACCTGTTCGTCCCGGTCGACGTCTTCCTCACGACGGCCTGGGTCCGCGCGCACGCCGCTGTCCCGACCGAGTACTACCAGCCGCTCACCATCGGTCAGCTCCTGCCGCTGCCCACGCCGACGGCAGCGGTGGTGCACGGCGTTCAGTGGGCACTGGTGGCCGCCGCCCTCGCGGCGGCCACCGGTCGGGCGCCCCGCCTGCTCGGCACCGCGGTGTTCGTCCTCTACTTCGAGTGGATGGTCATCGCCATGAGCTACGGGAAGGTGGACCACGACCGGATCGCCTACCTCGTCGCCCTCGCGGTGCTGCCCACCATCGGACGCGTGCGGTGGCGGGACCGGCGCAGCTCCGAGGCCGCCGGCTGGGCGATGGCCGCGGTGTTCGTCACCGTCATGCTCACCTACTTCCTGGCCGCCTGGGCGAAGATGCGCTTCGGAGGATGGGACTGGGCGACCGGCTCGACCCTGGCCCGGGCGATCGTCCGCCGCGGAACGGTCCTGTCGGACTGGACCCTCGAGGTGCCCGGCCTGCTCGTGGCCGCGCAGTGGGCGATGCTCCTGCTGGAGTTCGCCGCGCCGCTCATGCTGCTGGTCTGGTCGAAGCGGGCACGGCTGGCGCTCGTGGTCTTCCTGCTCGGCTTCCACCTGTCGGTCTTCGCCAGCGTGAAGATCATCTTCCTGCCGCACTGCGTGGCGATCCTCTCGATCCTGCCCTGGGAGCGACTCCCCGACGCGGCCCGGCAGCTGCGCGGCCGGCTCGGCCGCCGCGACCCGGCTGTCGTCCAGCCGACCGGCGCCGCGCCCCCGGGCTGACCCGGGTGGGCGGGCACGACGCCTCCCGACGGCCTCGGACGCGCCCCTCAGAGCAGGGCTCCGATGCGTGCGGCCATGTCGGCCTCGTGCTGCTGGTAGGACGCGGCGACGCCGTCCAGCAGGGTCCCCATGCCGGTGAGCGCGTCGCTGACCCCCTGCGCGCTGAGCCGCCACTGTTCGTACAGCTCGGTGAACTGCACCGCGGCCTGGCTGTCGGTCCAGCCGTCGAGCACGGAGCCGTTCACGCTGCTCCACAGGGTGGCGTGCCGAGCGGTGCTGTCCGCGGCCTCGGCCCGGCACTGCCCGGCCATCGACTGCAGGGTGGCGATGTCGACCTTCACGTGGACCTCCTCGGGTTCCGGGAACCTCCCGGTCACGGCGCACGCTAGGTCGGGCCCCGCCGGAGCGACGCCGGCCGTCCACAGTCCGGTTCCCCCTCCACAGATCCCGGCGGCGGGGTGGCTCCCGAGCAGCCGCGGTCGAGGGTCGGTGCGTGCCCGCCCCTGCCACGCCGTCACTCGCCGCTCGCTGCTGGACCGTGCTCACGCCCGGCGGTCCCGTCGACGTGGAGGTCCTCGCGCCCGACGACGGCCGCCTCGACACGGTGCTGCCGGCGCTCGCCGACGCCCTCGGGACGGAGCCCCCAGGGATCTGGTCGGGCTCCGCCCGGCTGCCCGGACACCTGCCGATGGCCGATCCGGCCCTGGCGCACGGGGCAGTGCTCGGCCTCGGCCGTCCCGCGCCCCGGGAGCGAGCCGGTGAGGGGCTCAGCGCCCTGCAGCTGCACGTGGTGGGCGGTCCGGGCGCCGGCACGACGATGCGGCTCGCCCGCGGCGGGCACCTCCTGGGCCGCGGCCGCGGCGCGGACATCCCCCTGGAGGACCCCGACGTCTCCCGGCGGCACGCCCGGATCGAGGTGGGCGCCGGCGACCTCACCGTCGCCGACGAGGGGTCCACCAACGGCAGCCGGCTCGACGGGAGACCGGTCGGCGCGAGTCCTGTGCCCTGGCCGGTCGGCGCGGTGCTGCGCGTCGGAGCCAGCGCGCTCACCGTCGTCGGCCCCGGTGGGGCCCCGGCGGTCGTGCGCCCCGCCTCGGCGGGCCGGGTCCAGCTGCGCCCGCACCCCCGCACGGTCGCCCGCCACCCCGACGTCGAGGTGCTCTTCCCCGATCCGCCGACGTCGCCGCCACGACGGCGCCTCGCCTGGGTGGCGGTGGCACTCCCCGCGGTCGGCGGCGTCGTCCTGGCGTCGGTGCTCGGCTCTCCGCACTTCCTCTTCTTCGCGCTGCTGAGCCCGGTCGTCGCGGTGGGCACCTGGCTCTCCGACCGCTGGTCGGGCCGGCAGAGCACGCGGCGGGCGATGGCCGCGCACGCCGTGGAGCTCGCCGCCGCCGACGACCGGCTGGCCGACGCGCTGCGCGCCGACAGCCTGGCCGCGCACGTGGCGCACCCCGACCTCGCCGCGCTGGCGACGGCGGTCCGGCGTCGGTCCGCTCCGCTCTGGGAGCGCCGGCGCGGTGACGTGGATGCCGTGGCGGTGCGCGTCGGCACGGGCCCCGGGCGCACGCGGGTCACCCGCGCCCGACGGAGCGGGTTCGGGGAGCGGGAGGTCGCCCCGGACCGCCCGGTCGTCGTCGAGCTGAGGTCCACCGGTGGGCTCGGCGTCGCCGGTCCACGCGCACGCGCGGTGGGTGTGCTCGCCGGTGTCGTCGCCCAGCTGGCCGTCCTGCACGCCCCCGGCGAGGTCGACCTGGCCCTCCTCACGACGCCCGAGCGACTGACCGACTGGGCCTGGCTCCGCTGGCTGCCGCACCTGGCTCCCGGCGCCGTGCACGTGTGCGTCGCGGGTACGGACGGGCGTGCGACGGCCTGGCTGCGCGACGTGGTGGACCGACGCCGCGCCCGAGCCACGCAGACCGCACCCGGCGGACGCCCGGGTCCGGCTGACCCCCCCGGAGCGCTCGGGTGGCTGGCCGTCGTCGTCGATCTGCCCGCCGACCCGCGGCTCGCGGCCCTGCTCCGGCAGGCCCGTCAGGTGGGGGTCCTCGTCCTGGCACCCGGCCGGTCGAGGCAGGAGGTCCCCGCCGCCACCGACGCAGTCCTCGAACTGAGCGGGGAGACCGGCGACGGCGGGGTGCTCGTGCTGCCGGCGACCCCCGACCGGGCGGAGGTGACGGTCGACCGCCTCCCGTCCGAGGTCGCGGACACCCTCGCCCGCGACCTCGCCGTGCTCCTTCCGGCGGGGGCCGACGAGGGCGTGCCCACGCGCGTGCGACTGCTGGAGCTGTCCGGCCAGGGGGTGCGCATCGGAGCCGACGGAGCGACGAGCGGCCACTGGCCCCGGACGCGGAGTGCTCTCGTCGCCACGCTGGGCCGCACCGCCGGCGGCGTGCTGTCGGTCGACCTCTGCCGGGACGGCCCCCACGCGCTGGTCGCCGGGACGACCGGCTCGGGGAAGTCGGAGCTCCTCCAGACGCTGATCGCGAGTCTCGCCCTCGCCCATCCGCCGGACCGGTGCTCCTTCCTGCTCATCGACTACAAGGGCGGCGCGGCGTTCGCCGAGGCCGCCGCGCTGCCCCACGCCGTCGGCCTGCTCACCGACCTCGACGCGGCGGCCACCGAGCGGGCCCTGCGGTCGCTCGCCGCCGAACTGACCCGCCGGGAGACGCTCCTCGCCCAGCACGGGGTGGCCGACCTGGCCGCGCTGCCCGACACGGTGGAGCTGGCCCGCCTGGTGATCGTCGTCGACGAGTTCGCGGGTCTGGTCGAGGAGCTCCCGTCGTTCGTGACCGGTCTGGTCGGCATCGCGCAGCGCGGACGGTCACTGGGCGTCCATCTCGTGCTGGCCACGCAACGGCCCAGCGGCGTCGTGTCCCCCGAGATCCGGGCGAACTGCACCCTGCGGATCTGCCTGCGGACCACCGACGAGGCCGAGTCGAGGGACGTGCTCGGCACCGGTTCGGCCGCCCTGCTCCCGGTCGAGCTCGCGGGCCGGGCCCTCCTGCGGGCCGGCGCCGGCGCCCCCGCGCTGTTCCAGGTGGCACGGGTGGCGGGGTCACCGCCGGGTCCGCCGGACCCGCACCCCGTGGTCCGGCGCTGGCAGTGGCCACGGTCGCCGGCCGCCCCGCCCCGGGGGGACGCGCTGTCGGGGCCCACCGACCTGGCGCGGATCTGCGCCGCGCTCGCCGGCCTCGCCCAGGAGACCGGACGGCCGCGCCCCCACCGGCCCTGGTGTCCCGCGCTCCCCTACGTCGTCCGGAGCGGGGACCTCCCGCCGGTGTCCGGAGAGGACCCACCGGATCGCAGCGCCGCGGCGCGGGCTCGGCTGGTCGTCGGCCTCGTCGACCGCCCGGCCGCTCAGGCCCAGGAACCCTTCGTGGTCGACCTGTCCCGGGGCGGTGGGTTGCTGGCCGTCGGGGGCGCCGGCAGCGGCCGGACCACGTTCCTGCGGACCGTCCTCGTCGAGGCGGCGACCCGGCTCTCGCCAGCAGAGCTGCACGTCCACGTCCTCGACCACGGGGGCGGTGCCCTGGCCTCGGTCGCCGCCGCGTGGCCGCACGCGGGGACCACCGTCGGCGGCGAGGACCCGCTGCGCACGGTGCGGCTGCTCGACCGGCTCGGCCAGGAGGTGGCCCGCCGCCGTGCCGGTTCCTCCGGGGACCGGCCGCCGCACCTGCTGCTGCTCGTCGACGGCCTGGAGTCGCTGACCGGTCAGCTCGACGAGTCCGACCCGGGACGTGGCTCCGCCGCGCTGCTGCGACTGCTCCGGGACGGCGCGGCGGCGGGCCTGACCTGCCTGCTCACCGCCGACCGCGCGATCCCGGGGAGCCGGCTGGCCGGCGCGGCCCACGGCCGCTTGCTGCTGCCGCTCCCCGACCGGGCCGACTACGCGGTCGCGGGCGTCCCGGCGAGGCTGGTGCCCGCGCACCGGCCGCCCGGACGGGCCCTGCTGGGCGAGGACGCCGCGGAGTGCCAGCTCGCGCTCCCGCGGCGGGCCGACCCATCGCTCTGGGACGGGGTGTCCGCCGTTCCCGCTCCGCTGCGGATCCCCGAGCTGCCGGCGGCTCCCCGGCTGCCCAGCCCGGACCGGTCGGCCGCCCCCTCCGCACGGGACGGACTCCACCTGCCGCTCGGCCCCGGCGGCGACGAGGGCGCCCTCCTGACCGTGGACATCGCCCGGACCGGTGGGCTGCTGGTCGTCGGGACGCCGGGCAGCGGGCGTCGGACGGCCGTGCAGTCCTTCGGTCGGTACCTGGCGGATGCCGGTGTGCCGGTGCTGGCCGTCGTCCGCGGCGCCGCGCACCCGCCCGCGGCGGACGCGCGGACCTGGGTGAGCGGCGCGGACCTGGAAGGATGGCGGGGCTGGGTCGCCCGGCTCGACGCTCGGCCCGGCGTGGTCGTGGTGGACGACTTCGGGGCGGTCGCCGACTCGGCGGTCGTGACGGCCGCGGGCGCACCCGACACGGCCGACGGGCTCGTCTTCGTGGTGGGCGGGACCGCCGGTGAGCTGTCCAGCGCCTACCGGTCGCCGGTGACCACGCTGCGGCGGAGCCGGTCCGGGTTGCTGCTCTGCCCTGCCCCCGGCGACGCCGACCTGCTGGGCATCCGGCTCCCGCGCACTCCCCTGCCCGTCCGCCCCGGATCGGGGTGGCTGATCGCGTCGGGCGCCGCGCAGCGGGTGCAGGTGGCCCGCCGCCAGGAGGCCGCGTGACCATGCCGCCGGCCAGGGCTCCGGAGATCGTCCCGCCGCGGGCCGCGCGGTGTCACATGAGCTCGACGACCGCGCCGATCTCCTGGGTCGCGTACCAGGCCAGCTCGTGGCCCTCGGCCTGGTCCACCGCGAACTGCGCCTCCTCGCTGCCCAGGTCGGCCTCGAGCACGACGCCGACGGCGGCCCGGACGTCGTCCTCGGCGTCGGCACCGTCGATGTGCGCGCTCGCGACGTCGCGGAGCGCGAGGTCGGCCGTCACGCGGACGGCACCGCGGTCGGCGTCGGGGTTCTCGACGTCGGAGACCGCGGAGTCGGGGACGTCCGCCGCCACGACGACCCGGCGCCGGGCCGCCGTCGGGTCGACGTCGATCAGCCGGAGGCTGGCCCGGGCCGCCGCCAGCAGGGCCGCGTACTCGAGCTCCTCGACGTCGGCCCCGGCGTCGCTCACCGCGTAGAACTCCCGCAGCCCGGGGGTCACGGCGAACGCGGTGTGCGGACCGGCCAGGCGACCGTCGTCGACGAGGGTCCGCAGGACGGACGTGGTCGCAGGCAGGTACACGCGCACCGGTCGGACTCCTTCTCGCTGACGGACAGCGCGACGGTATCCCGGCTCCCTGCCCCGGCTGCCCGGCGAGGGTCAGCCCGCCGTCTCGACGAGGACCCCGATCTCCTGCTCGATGAGGTCGGCGAGCACGTCGACGTCGCCGACGCTGTCCCGGTCGGCGTTGAGTCCGAAGAACAACCGGCCGTCGTAGCTGGTGATGCCGATGGACAGCCCCTGGCCGGGCGCCAGCGGGACGACCGGGAAGACCTCCAGCATCCGGCTGCCCGCCGCGTACAGGGGCACCTGCGGCCCCGGGACGTTGGTGACGACCAGGTTGAACATCCGCCGGGAGAGTCCGCGGGCGGCGCGGGCACCGAGCGCGTGCAGCGTCGGGGGTGCGAACCCGGTCAGCGCGATGAGGGTGTCGGCGCCGACGGACCGGCCGTGCTGGCTCACCCCCCGCATCGCGTAGCTCAGCCGGGCCAGCCGGACCCTCGGGTTCGGCTCGCCGACCGGGAGGTCCACCAGGTAGCTCGAGACCCGGCTGCCCGGCGCCTCCTCCTCCTCGCCCTGCACCGAGACCGGGACCAGCGCACGGACCGTGGTCGACCCCGTCACCGGCTGCCCCCGCGAGAGCAGCCAGTCCCTGACGGCGCCGGTCAGCACGGTCAGCAGGACGTCGTTCACCGTCCCGCCGGAGGCCTTCCGGACCTCTTTGACGTCGTCGAGGTCGGCACGGGCGACGACGACGCGGCGCCGGCTGCCGCTCGTGGCGTTGAGCGGGCTGGACGGGGCCGGGAACAGCGCCGACCGGGCCGCCCGAGCGGCGCCGACCGCCGCGCTCGAGAGGCGGCCACCGGTCGACCGCAGGTCACCCACGGCCTGCCGTGCGGTGTCGAGCACCCCGGACGGTCGCGCGACGTACTCCTCCAGGGCGTCCTGGACCAGGCGGAACGCGCCGGGGAGCGGGCGCGGGCGCCACGCATCGGGCACCGGCGCCGGAGCGTCCGGCGAGGTGTCGAGCAGGACCTGCCCGATGTCGACCGCGCCGAGCCCGTCGACCAGGGCCGGGTGGGTCTTGGTGATGACCGCGACCCGGCCGTCGGCCAGGCCCTCCACCAGGTAGACCTCCCACAGCGGCCGGGCCCGGTCCAGCGGTCGCGCGGTCACCCGCGAGACGAGGTCGAGCAACTGCGCCTCGGTTCCCGGACGCGGCACCGCCGAGCGCCGGACGTGGTACTCGACGTCGAAGTCCGGGTCGTCGGCCCAGACGGGGTTCGCCAGGTGCCCGGGCACCTCGAGGACCCGCTGCCGGTAGCGCGGCACGAGGGCGAGCCGGGCCTCGACCAGCGAGGCGATCGCCTCCAGCCCGCCGGCCGGGGGCTGCAGCACGAGCACACCCGCGACGTGCATCGGGCTCTCGGGTCTCTCCAGGTAGAGGAACGACGCGTCCAGGGTGGTCAAGCGCTCCACCATCGGCCTCCTCCGGTTCGGCGGCCCACGCTACGACGCACCGCGACCGGCCGACACCCGGGTCAGGACGGAGCGCCGGGGAGAACGACCCCGCCGGGCAGCCGGGACCGGGACACCCGCGAGGGCGGCCGCCATCGACCGGAGCTCGGACCGCAGCGGCGATCCGGGCACGACCTCGGCGAGGGTGCGGCCCGCGGCCAGCGCGGCGTCGGTGGCACGGCGGTCGGCGGGGAGGAAGTGCGTCACCTCGCGGCCGGCGAACCGCTCGAGGGCTCCGGCGATCTCGCGTCGGGGATCGCCGGGCACCGGCCCGCGCCGCACCTGGTTCACCACGACCACCGGCTCCACGTCCGGCAGGGCGTCGCGCAGCTCACCCAGCGCCCGGATGGTGCGCTGCAGCGCGACCGGGTCGGCCCCGCTGACGCACAACACCGTGTCCGCGGCCTCCAGCACGGTGAGCGTCACGCCGTTGCGGCGCGGCGCCGCGGTGTCGAAGGACAGCTCCTCGTCCTCCTCCAGGCTGAAGGCGCAGTCGACGACGACCAGGTCGACGGTCCGCCGCGCCTCCTCCAGCACGCCGCTCACGCCCTGCGGGCGCAGCTCCGGCCAGCGGTCGGCACGCGCCAGCCCGGTGAGGACACCGAACCCCGGGCGCACCGCCCAGGCCAGGCGCCGCAGCGCCGCCTCGTCCAGCGTCCCGGCAGTGGCCTGGCGCGCCGCGGCCGCCAGGCCGGGCGACTCGTCGAGCAGGCCGAGCACCTGCGCCACCACGCCGCCGTAGACGTCGGCATCGAGCAGCAGCGTCCGCACGCCCAGCCGGGAGGCCTCGTCGGCCAGCCCGACGGCGACCGTGGTCCGGCCGGGCGCTCCGGTCGGACCCCACACGGCCACGACGCGGCCGCGACCGGCGGCCCGCTCGTCACGGGGCTCGGGCAGTGCCGGCCCGGGCAGGGCCGCACGCGGATCGGCGATGTCGCGCCGCGTCGGCACACCGCCGGCGACCGCCTCGCGGAGTGCCTGCGCGATGACGTCGGGTTCTGCGTCGGCGGGGAGCACCCGCGCGACACCGAGGGCGTGCAGGCGGGCGGTGGCCGGCTCATCGCCCGGCTCCACCAGGCCCACGACCGCCACGCCGGCGGCACTCAGGCGGGCGACCGCGTCCGCGTCCAGCCGGCGAAGGTCCGCGGAGAGGAGCGCCGCCTGCCCGGTCCCGGTGGCGGCGGCGGCCAGGAGCTCGGCGACGTCGACGCAGCGGCGGACGACGGTGACGCCGTGGTCGGCCCGGTCGAGGGCCCCGACGAGCGCGGACTCCCATCCGGCGCCGGTGACGGCGGTGAAGACCTGCAGCGCCATCAGGGCGCCGGCTCCACGACGGTCCCCGGTCCCGGGGCCGGAACGGCGGGGACGGCGGGGACGGCAGGAACGGCGGGGACGGCGGGGACGGCAGGATCAGCCGGAAGGGCGGGATCGGCCGGCGCGGGGCCCGCCGTCGCCGGGCCGGGAGCGGGCGCGGTCGCCGGCGCCGGGTCTGCCGCCGGGGCGCCGGCCTCGTCGCCCTCATCCCCGCCCGCCGCACGTGCGGAGTCCACCGACCCGTGCACCACGACCACCAGGGGCCGGCCGGCGATGGACGCGAGCACCGCCGCGGCGCGCCCGGCCGGCACGGAGACGACGACCTGCACCGTCGTCGTCGCCGTGGACAGCACGCCCTCGGTCCGGCCCGAGATGGCCTGGACGGGTGCGGCACCGACCACGAGGGACACCTCGGAGTCCGCGGTCGCCAGGGCCCCGGCGGCCGGGCCGGCGACCGCGTACACGTCGACCACCTGTCCGCGGACCAGCCCGGGCGGCACGTACCCCGCCTGCACGGGCAGCGCCACCTGCACCAGGTCGGCCGGCTCCTCGAGCGCCGCGCGCGGCAGCAGCTCGCCACCGGTCACCGCCCGCGCGAGGGTGCGCCCCTCCGGCCGGGTGCTGGTCGCGAGGTACGAGCCGGCGACCTCGTCGAGCCGGACGTCGACGGCCACGAGGTCCTCGGCCGCCAGCACGGTGCCGGCGGCCAGGTCACCGGCGGCCGACCAGACCGGCACGGTGGCATCGGCCGCGGTCACCACGCGGGCGCCGAGCAGGACCGAGCCGAGCACGAGGAGCACGCCCAGCACCAGCCGCAGGTCCAGCCAGCGCGGTGGCCGCACGCGGCGCGGCACGGGCCCGGTTGCCGGATCCGGCCCTGTCGTCGAGCCGGAGGCGGTGCGGGGAGCGCTCACTGCCGGCGGTCCTCCCATCTGTGCGACACCCGTCGACGGCCTCGATCGGCCGCATTCGGACGCCGATGATGCGACACGGACGCGGTTCCGCGCAGTCGCCGTCCACACGTTCGGGTGTGGACGGCGCTCATCCCACCCGGACGGGGCTGCCAGACTGGGCGCGACCGGACGGAGACCCCATGCCCACACCGCGCTTCCTGACCCTCGACGACGTCGCCGAGATCCTCAACGTGTCGTGGTCGCAGGCCTACGCGCTGGTCCGCCGCAAGGAGCTCATCGCGATCCAGATCGGCGGCCGCGGTCAGTGGCGCGTGGAGGTCGACGAGCTCGAGCGGTTCATCCAGCGGAAGTACGCGGAGGCGCGCGCCGGCACCGTCCCCGAGCCGCCGGCCCCCGATGAGCCCGCCGCTCAGGACGAGGCGCCGGCCACGCCCACGACCGGAGGACGCCGCCGGGGCTGATCCCGGTCAGTCCAGCCCGGGCGCCAGGGTGCGCACCACCGCGATCGCCGGCAGGGCCAACGCCGCGACCCCTCGCACGGCCGCGGCGCGTCGCGGCTGGTCGGCGGCGTGCTCGGCGAGTTCGACGTAGTCCGCGCCCACGCCGTCGACGGTGCCCACGTGCACCGACCCGTCGTCGAGGACCACGTGGACGACGCTCCGGTCGCGCGCCAGCCCGCGCACCGCCCGCCGCAGGTCGAGCCGGGCCCGCACCACCCCGTCCGGTTCCGGCGGTCCGGTGCGCCGGGCCAGCCCGGCCACCGACCGCACCGCCGCCGCGGCGACGAGCACCTCGCGGCGGCGGTCGTCGGTCAGCAGCAGCCAGTCCGGGCCGACGTCGGTGAGCGTCCCGGCAACGTCGCCGGCACCCCAGCAGCGCAGCGACACCGGCCGCCCCACCGAGCCCGCGAGCCGCTCGGACAGCCGCACCGCTCCCAGCTCCGCCCGCCGCCGGGTCCCGTCCTCGGCCCGGTCGGCCGCGGACTCGGCCGCGTCGAACTCGGCCTGCAGGTCGGCGAACAACTGCTGCCAGCGCATCGGCACCTCCTCCGCTCAGGTTAGATCCACGTTGTCTCTTGCGTTTGCGTGCATTTGCTTGCTTTAGTCTCGCAGCACGCCCACCGAGGAGGAGACATGTCGACACGGCGCCTGCTGGGCACGACGGTGGTGATGGCCGCGACCGCCGTCGCCCTGCGCGCGGTCACCCCGGATCTCTCCTGGCTCGCCGACTCCGGCCCGGACCTGCAGCGGGCCGCCGACACGGTCGGGCCCGAGACCCTGCTGGTCGCCGGCGTGGCCGCGTTCGCGTGGGCCACCTGGCTCTGGGGCCTGCTCGGCCTGGTGCTCACCGCGCTCTCCGCCCTGCCCGGGCTGGCCGGCGTCCTCGCCCGCGCCGTCAGTCGGCGCCTCCTCCCCGCCGGCGCGCGCCGCGCCGCAGCAGTCGCGCTCGGCGTCGGGTTGGCGGTCGGAGCGCCGGCGTTGGCCGGGGGCACGCCCGGTCTCCCCACCGTCGAACTGACCACCGTCTCCGCGGAGGGCACCCTCTCCACGGGGGCCGCCGTCGTCGACTGGCCCGCGCCGGCCGCCACCGGCCCCGTCCCGGACCGGCCGACCCCGGCCGCGAGCGACCCCGTCCCCGACTGGCCGGCGCCGGCCCCCGGCGACCACGTGGTGCTCCGCGGCGACTGCCTGTGGGACATCGCCGCCGCCGACCTCCGCGGCCGGTCCGGCCGGGAACCCACCGACGGCGACATCGCCACGGCCGTCCGGGCGTGGTGGCAGGCCAACGCCGACGTGGTCGGACCCGACCCGGACCTCCTGCTGCCGGGCCAGGTCCTCCGCCCGCCCTCCGTCCCGTGACGCAGCACCCCCAGCCCGATCCCGACCGACGAGCACCGGAGTTCCGCATGACCGCGCCCCCCTCCTCCACGGCCGACCAGCCGCTCACCACCGCGACCCTGCGGCTGGTGGTCGTCCCGACGCCCCAGCCACCGCTGTCGGAGGAGCCGGTGCTGCGACTGGTCCTCCCCGGCGTCGCGGTGCCCCGGCCTCCGCACCGGCCCGGACCGCGGCCACGCGAGGAGGGCACGCCCGAGGGGTTCCTGGCCGGCTTCGGGCCCGCCTGGTCGGGACGGGCCGACCTGCCCGACCCGGGACCGGCCGGACGAACGCTGCTCACCCTCACCCTGGAGGCGCTCGCCGGCCGCCGGCCGCTCACCCAGGTGCGCCACCTGACGTCGACGGGGGTCTACGCCGCGCTCACCAGCGGCCGCCGTCCCCACTGGTGCAGCGGCGGCACCGCCCCGCTGCTGCTGGGCCCGGTGCACGTCTGCGAGCCGGTCGACGGCGTCGCCGAGGTCAGCGCGGTGGCCCGCCGGTCGGGCCGCGCGCACGCGGTCGCCGCCCGCCTGGAGGGGATCGACGGCCGGTGGCGGTGCACCGCCCTCCAGATCGGCTGAGCACGGCCCCGGCGCCCTCCGGAACGGACGGCACACACGACGACGCCCCGCCGGCGGACCGGCAGGGGCGTCGTCGCGGACGGGCTCAGGAGCGGGAGGGCGCTCCGTGGCAGGCCTTGTACTTCTTGCCCGACCCACAGGGGCACGGCGCGTTGCGCGCCGGCTCCTTGGTGCCGGTCACCGTGGCGCTCTTCGCGGCCTTGGTCGGGCCGCTCTCCTTGGCCGAGGCGTCCAGGCTCGGGGCCGAGTAGCTGAGGTCCTCCGTCGACCGGCGCGGCTGGTCCAGCCCCTTGACCGACAGCTCCGGGCCGGTTCCCGACGGAGCGGGCTCCTCCGTCACCGGCGGCGCGGCCGCGGCGCGGGCCGGCGCGGCCCCCGACTTCGTCATCGACGTCCCCGAGCGCCGAGCCGAAGGCGCCGGCGCCGGAGCCGGGGCAGAAGTCGGGGCGGAGGCCGGGGCCGGTGCCCCGTTCCCGTCGGACGCCGGCGCGGGAGCAGCCGGCGCGGCCGGGGCGGCGGGCGGGGCAGCGGCGGGCGCCTGGGCCGGCGCGGGCCGGCGGGCCTGC
>NZ_JALPKP010000067.1:0-26142 GCF_051383635.1 Geodermatophilus sp. CPCC 205506
AGACCTCGGGCCGGCGGGCCGGCCGCTCGGGGGCCGGCTCGGGACGGCGGCGGCGCGGGCGGAGCGGGTCGACCGCGTGCGCCGGCACCGGCAGCAGCAGCCGGGCCAGCCGGCTGCGGTCCCGGCCGCGCTGGTGCTCGATCGCCTCGGGCTCGCACCGGGCGAACCGGATGAGCAGCCCGACGATCAGCAGGGTGAGCACCAGGGACGTGCCGCCGGCGGAGATCAGCGGCAGCTGGACCCCGGTCACCGGCAGGACGCCGACGACGTAGCCCATGTTCATCGCGGCCTGGCCGATCAGCCAGACGGTGATGGCCACGCAGGCCAGTTGGACGAAGCGGTCGGCGGAGCGGCGGGCGATCCGGAAGCCGGCGTAGGCGAGCACGCCGTAGAGGGTGACCACCACCAGGCACCCGAGAAACCCGAGCTCCTCGCCGATGATCGCGAAGATGTAGTCCGACTCCGCGTGCGGCAGCAGGTTCCACTTCATCGCGCTGTTGCCCAGCCCGACGCCCCACAGCCCGCCGGTGGCCAGGGCGTAGAAGCCGCGGATGGCCTGGAAGCCGCCGTCGGAGGGGTCGGCGAAGGGATCGAGGAAGGCGGTGATCCGCGCCATCCGGTAGGGCGCCGCCTGGATCATCACGACGATCCCGATGGCCGCCCCGGCCGTCCCCCACGCGAAGAACCGCAGCGGCAGGCCGGCCCCCCAGAGCAGCCCGATGAGGACCAGTCCCAGGCTCATGATCGCGCCGAAGTCCGGCTCCAGGTACAGCAGCAACGACAGGACGGCGAACACCGGCAGCAGCGGGACGACCATCGCCCTGAGCGTCAGGTAGCGGTCGCGGACGGCCAGGATGTGCGCGCCCCACAGCGCGTAGACCAGCTTGGCCAGCTCCGAGGGCTGGAAGTCGGTGAACCCCAGGTCGATCCACTGCCGGGAGCCGTTGAGCTGCTTGCCGATGCCGGGCACGAGGACGACGAGCAGCAGCAGGACCGCACCGACCAGCGCCAGGGGCGCCCAGCGGCGGACGAACCCGACCGGCGTGCGGACGGCGACGTAGCAGAGCACCAGGCCCACGCAGGCGAGCAGCACCTGCTTGACACCCGGGACCCAGGCCGGCTGGTCGTCCAGGGCGGCCTCGATCGCGGAGGCGGAGAAGACCATGACCAGGCCGATGGCCAGCAGCAGGCCGGCCGCACCGACCACGAGGTGGCAGCTGGTCATGGGACCGTCGAGCCAGGCCGGGGCGGGGAACCGGCGCGGTGCGGTCCTCCCCCGGGCGGCCGGCGTCGTCCGGCGTGCCTCGCGCAGCGGTGTGGCGCCGGTGGACTCCATCGGGCCATCGTCTCTGCTGCCCCGCGTGTCGCGGGGCAGCGGAGGGGCGTGTCGCGGTAAGCGACCTCTCACAGGCCCGTGATGGACAGCCAGTCGGCGTAGAACAGCCCCAGCCCGAACGCCACCGCCATCCCGGTCACCAGCCAGAACCGGACGATGACGGTGTTCTCCGTCCAGCCCGCCAGCTCGAAGTGGTGGTGCAGCGGCGCCATCCGGAACACCCGCCGGCGGGTGGCGCGGAAGAACGCCACCTGGATGATCACCGAGAGCGTCACCGCGACGAACAGGCCGCCGAGGACGATCAGCAGCAGCTCCGTGCGGGTCACGATGGCCAGCCCGGCCAGCAGGCCGCCCAGGGCCAGCGAGCCGGTGTCGCCCATGAAGATCCGGGCCGGGCTGGTGTTCCACCACAGGAAGCCCAGACAGGCCCCCAGGCCGGCGGCCGCCACGAGCGTCACGTCGAGCGGGTCGCGGACGGTGTAGCAGCCGTCGATGACCTCGGTGGTGCAGTCGTGGGTGAACTGCCAGAACGAGATGATCGTGTACGCGCCGCACACCATCGCCGAGCAGCCGGCCGCCAGCCCGTCCAGCCCGTCGGTGAGGTTCACCGCGTTGGAGAACCCGGCGATGAACAGGTAGGCCAGGATCACGAAGCCGATCGACCCCAGCGCCAGGGGCGCGATGTCGCGCACGTAGGAGACGACGGTCGAGGCCGGGGTGGTGCCGGCGGGGTCGGGGAAGTTGATCGCCAGGACAGCGAAGGCGACGCCGACGACCAGCTGCCCGACCAGCTTCGCCGTCTTGTTCAGGCCGAGGCTGCGCCGGTAGCGGATCTTGAGGTAGTCGTCGAGGAAGCCGACCGTGCCCAGCCCGACCATGAGCAGCAGCACCAGCAGCCCGCTGGCGGTCACGCCACGGCCGGGCTGGTTCACCAGGAACAGGTGGGAGACCAGGTACCCGCCGACGGTCGCCCCGACGATGACGGTGCCGCCCATGGTGGGCGTGCCCTTCTTCGACAGGTGGCTCTCGGGGCCGTCGTCGCGGATCTCCTGGCCGAAGCCCCGCCGCCGGAACAGGTGCACGGCCACGGGGGTGGCGAGGATGGAGATCACCAGGCCGAAGGCCGCGGCGATGAGGACGGACTTCACGCGCCTGCCCCGGTGTCGAGCAGGTCGGCGGCCAGCACCTCGAGCCCGTAGGACCGGCTGGCCTTCACCAGCACGACGTCACCGGGCACCAGGACCTCCGTCAGCAGCTGCCGGGCCGCGGCCCGGTCCGGCACGTGCACCGCGCCCTCGTTCGTGGTGTCGCCCCGCGCCGCTCCCGCGGCCGCGGCGCCCACCGCTATCCCTACCGCATCGGGCCCGACCGCCACGACGAGGTCCACCCCGGAGGCCACCGCGTCGCGGCCCAGCCGCTCGTGCTCGGCGGCCGCGTCCGGCCCCAGCTCGGCCATCGCACCGAGGACGGCGATCCGCCGCCGCCCGGCCAGACCGGACAGGGCGGCGAGCGCGGCGCGCATCGACTCCGGGTTGGCGTTGTAGGCGTCGTTGACGACGGTGACGTCGTCGGCGCGGCGGCTGACCTCCATGCGCCAGCGGCTGCGCGGCCCGGCCTCCGACAGCGCCGCGGCGATCGCGGGCACCTCGAGGCCCACGGCGAGCGCGGCACCGGCCGCCGAGAGCGCGTTGGCCACCTGGTGGACGCCGACCACCTGCAGGTGCACCGGCGCGCTCTCCCCCGCCGCGACCAGCGTGAACCGTGGCCGGCCGGACCCGTCGAGCGTGACGTCGTCGGCCCGGACGTCGGCGCCCTCGGCCCGTCCGGTGGTGAGCACCCGGGCGCGGGTGCGCGGGGCCATGCCCAGCACGCGGGCGTCGTCGGCGTTGAGGACGGCGGTGCCGTCGGCGGGCAGCGCCTCGACCAGCTCGCCCTTGGCCGCGGCGATCCCGTCCGGAGAGCCGAACTCGCCCAGGTGCGCCGATCCGACGTTGAGGACCACGCCGACCTCCGGGGCGGCGATCCCGCACAGGCGGGCGATGTGCCCGGGCCCGCGCGAGCCCATCTCCAGGACCAGGAAGCGGGTGGTGGAGTCCGCGTCGAGCACGGTCAGCGGCAGGCCGATGTCGTTGTTGTAGGACCCGGGCGGGCTCACCGTCGGGCCGGCGCCGGCCAGCACCTGGCCCAGCAGGTCCTTGGTCGACGTCTTGCCGGAGGAGCCGGTGATGCCCAGCGTCCGCAGGCCGCCGTCCCGCAGGCGGGCGTGCACGGCGGCGGCCAGCCGGCCGAGCGCGGCCACCGGCTCGTCGACGACCACGCAGGGCAGCGCGTCGTCCGGGCGGGTGGTCAGGGCCGCGACCGCACCGGCCGCTGCGGCGGCGGCGAGGAAGTCGTGCCCGTCGACGCGCTCCCCGGGCACGGCGACGAACAGGTCACCGGGGGCCACGGCGCGCGAGTCGACGGTGACCTTCCCGGTGACGGTGCCCGCGGCGTCCGCCGTCAGCCGCCCGGACACCGCCTCCGCCACGGCTGCCAGGTCGAGGGCGATCACGCTGGGGGCTCCACTCCGGCCGGCGCGAGCTGCGCCAGGGCCTCGCGCACGACGGCGCGGTCGTCGAACGGGTGCAGGGTGCCGGCCACCTCCTGGCCGGACTCGTGGCCCTTGCCGGCCACGAGGACGGCGTCGCCGGGGCGGGCGCGCGCGACCGCGGCGGCGATCGCCGCGCGCCGGTCGCCGACCTCGAGGACCGCGTCGCGGCGGTCGGCCGGGACGCCGGCGAGCATCGCGGCGCGGATGGCGGCGGGGTCCTCCGAGCGGGGGTTGTCGTCGGTGACCACCAGCAGGTCGCTGCCCAGGACGGCGGCCGCCCCCATGGCGGCCCGCTTGCCGGGATCACGGTCGCCGCCGCAGCCGAGCACGGTGAGGACCCTGCCCGAGGTGGCCGCGCGCAGCGCGGCGAGCGCGGTGGTGACGGCGTCGGGGGTGTGCGCGTAGTCGACCACCACGACGAACGGCTGGCCGGCGTCGACCGGCTCCATGCGGCCGGGCACGACCGTGACGGCCAGGCCCGCCAGCGCCGTCTCGACGGGGACGCCGACGGCGTCGAGCAGCGCCACCGCCAGGACGGCGTTGGCCACGTTGAAGTCCCCGGGCAGCCGCACCCGGGCCGGCCAGCTGCGCCCGCCGGGCCCGGAGAGGGTGAAGGCCGAGCCGCCGCCGGGCGAGACGGTGACGTCGGTGGCGCTCCAGTCCGCGTCCCCGCCCCGGCCGGAGACGGTGACCGCCCGGCGGCCGGCGAGCATCCCGGTCAGCCGGCGCCCGTACGGGTCGTCGACGTCGACCACCTCGACCGCGGCCCGGCCGTCGAAGAGCCGGGCCTTGGCGAGGAAGTAGTCCTCGAGGTCGGTGTGGAAGTCCAGGTGGTCGCGGCCGAGGTTGGTGAAGCCGGCCGCCGCGAACGGCACGCCGCCGACCCGGCCGAGCACCAGCGCGTGGCTGGAGACCTCCATCACCACCGTCTGCACGCCCGAGTCGGCCATCCGGGCCAGCAGCGCGTGCAGCGCCGGCGCCTCGGGCGTCGTCCGGACGCTGGGGAAGGCGGTGACCGTCGGCGACCCGTCGTCCGCCCGACCGCGGGTGCGGGTCTCGACCGTGCCGATCAGGCCGGTGCCGCGGCCGGCGGCGGCCAGCCCGGCCTCCACCAGGTAGGCCGTCGTCGTCTTGCCGTTGGTGCCGGTGATCCCGATGACCTGCAGCCGGCGGCCGGGCTCCCCGTACACCCGCGCGGCGACGGCGCCCAGCAGCGCGCGGGGGTCGTCCACGACGCACACCGGCAGACCGGTGGCGACCGCCGCGTCGCGGCCCGTGGGGTCGGTGAGGACGGCGACCGCACCGCGGGCGGCGGCGTCGGCGGCGAACCGGGCGCCGTGCGTGCGGGCGCCCGGGAGGGCCGCGTACAGGTCGCCGGGCCGGACCTCACCCGAGGCGAGGGTCACGCCGGTGACCGCCGCGCCGGGGTCGCCGGAGAGAGGCGGGCCGACCAGGTCGGCGAGGTCGGCGAGGGTCAGCGGGGCCGACGGCCCCGGCCGGGTCCCCGGCGCCCTCCCGCTCTCGTTCACGGGGCTCCAATCTACCGGCGGGCCGGGCGCGGCCCGCCCCCCACACGCGGGGACGGCCGACACACCTGTCCGCCGGCGACTACTCCGAACCCGTGAGGCGGAAGTCCGGGCGCGGCGTCCCCGACGGGACGATCCCGTCGGCGGTCAGCGCCTGCCGCATGATGTCGGCGAAGACGGGCGCCGCCACCTGGCCGCCCTCCGCGGAGCTGGTGGGCCGCTCCAGGTCCACGGCGACGACGTACTGCGGGTCGTCGGCCGGGGCGAAACCGACGAACGTGGTCACGTACCCGCCGCCGTCGTAGCAGCCGCACTCGGGGTTGGCGCGCTGGGCGGTGCCCGTCTTGCCGGCCACGCGGAACCCGTCGACCTGCGCCAGCGGGGCGGTGCCGCCCGGTCCGACGACGGCCTCGAGCATGTAGGCCATCTGGTCGGCGGTCGACTCGCTGACCACCCGGGTGCCCTCGGGCTCGGGCCCGGGCCGCCCGCCGACGGACGCCACCAGGCGCGGCGGGATGCGGACGCCGTCGTTGGCGATCGCCTGGTAGACCGAGGCCATCTGCAGGGTGGTCACCGAGACCCCCTGTCCGATCGCCACGTTGGCCGCGCGGCTGGCCTCCCAGTCCTCGGAGCCGGCGAAGATGCCGGCGCTCTCCCCCGGCAGCTCGATGCCGGTCGTGCTGCCGACGCCGAAGGCCCGCAGGTACTCCTCGAGCGTCTCGTCGCCGATCTGGCGGGCGAGCATGATCGTGCCGACGTTGCTGGACTTGGCCAGCACGCCGGTGACCGTCCAGTCGATCGGCTCGTGGTCGTGGGCGTCGGTGACCACGGCGTCGCCGGCCTGGATGTGCCCGTTCACGGTGAGGACGGTGTCGGGGGTGGCCACACCCTCCTCCACGGCGGCGGCCAGGGTGACGGCCTTCATGACCGAGCCGGGCTCGAAGACGTCGGAGACGGCCGGGTTGCGCAGCAGCTCCGCGTCGGTCTGCCGGGCGTCCGCGGGGTCGTAGCCGGGGCAGGAGCCCATGGCCACGACCTCGCCGGTGTGCGCGTCCAGGACGACCGCCGAGGCGCGGGTGGTGGCGCCGTCCTGGCAGGCCTCGTCCAGCCGCTGCTCCATGACGAACTGCAGGTCCGCGTCGAGGGTGAGGGCCACCGTGCTGCCGTCGGTCGCCGGGGTGGACTCGTCTATGCCCGAGGGGATCGGGTGGCCGCCGCTGCCCACCTCGACCCGCCGCTCTCCGGGCCGGCCGGCCAGCTCCTCGTCGAAGGCGTGCTCGATGCCGGCCAGGCCGTCGCCGTCCCGCCCGACGAACCCGACGACCTGGCCGGCCACCGTGCCCGCCGGGTAGAGCCGGATCGGGTCGTCCTCGAAGAAGATGCCGCCGAGGCCCAGCTCCTCGATGGCGTCGACGATCTCCGGCGACACCTGCTCGGCGAGGACGACGTAGCGGCCCTCGCCGGAGAGCTGGTCGGTCAGCTCGGACACGGGGACGTCGAGCAGCGTGGTGAGCGCCAGCGCGGTGCGGGCGGGGTCGGCCACCACGGTCGGGTCGGCGACCACCCGCGAGGCGGCGACGGTGTAGGCGAGCGGGTTGCCGTCCCGGTCCACGACCTCCCCGCGCAGGGCGGCGATCGGGTAGCTGCGCAGCCGGTCCTGCGCGGCCGCGGTGGCGTAGTCACCGCCGTCCACGCCCTGGAGCAGCACGAGCTTGCCCATGACGAGCAGCAGGGGGGCCAGCACGACGAGCAGCCCGCCGGTCAGCCGCTTGCTGCTGGCGCGGATGCCGCCGCGCAGGCGCGGGGAGCCCGGAGCACGCCGGGGCGCGAACGCACCGGACCCGCGGGGGGTGGCGCGGTCACCGGTGCGCCGGCCGGGGGCCGGGGGGCGGACGGCGGTCGGCATGCTCAGTCGTCGCTCTCGGGTGCGTCGGGGTCCTCCGCCGGAACCGGCTCCCCGCGGAGGGTGCCGGCGCCGTCCTCGCCGATGACCAGGTAGCCCGCGGCGCCGGCCGGCACCAGGCCGGCCTCCTCCGCATCGGACGCCAGCTCCGCCGGGGTGCTGCCGGAGACCACCTGCTGCTCGAGCCGCTGCACCTCCTGGGCGCGGTCGGCGTTGGCCACCCGCAGCTGGGTGGCCTTCAGCGAGTTGACCGCGATGGCGGTGTTGAGGAACAGCAGGCCGAGGGCGGTGGCCACGAGCAGCCCGACCACCATGAGGACGAACGGCGCCCGGCGGGTGCTCTGCGCGGCGGCGGCCATCCGGCGGACCCGGCCCGGCGCCGTCGCGGGCACGGGACCGGGCGCCGGCCCGGTCGCCTGCGGCCGCGCGACGGGACGGGACCGCAGCGACCCGGTGCGCACCGGGGCGGAGTGCGCGCGGACGGGGCGGGCCGCGGTGGCCGGGCCCGGGTTCCGCGTGCCGGACGCCGTCCCGGTGCTCGGCTCCCGGGCCGGCTTCGGCTCCCGGGCCGTCTTCGGCTCCAGGACCGGCTTCGGCTCGCGGGCCGGCTTCGGCTCGCGGGCCGGCTTCGGCGCCGGCACCGGGGCGACGCGGGCACCGGGCCGGGGACGGGCCGGAGCGGGCCGGGGCTCCGGCGGGACCCCGGCAGCGCGGGCGGCGGCACTCATGCGACCTCCTCGCCGCGGACCGGCAGCCACGTCTCCTCGTTCACGCTGCCCGCCGGATGCGCTCGGCGGACCGCACGCGGGCCGAGGCCGCCCGGGGGTTGACCGCGACCTCCTCGGCCGAGGGCGCCTCGCCGCCGCGGGTGAGCAGGCGCAGCGTGGGGCCGTGCTCGGGCAGCGGCACGGGCAGCTCCGGTGGGGTGCGGTCGACGGCACCGGCGGCGAGGGTCCGCTTCACGATCCGGTCCTCGAGGGAGTGGAAGGTGATGACGGCGATCCGCCCGCCCACGGCCAGCGCCTCGATGGCCGCCGGCAGGGCCCGCTCGAGGACGCCGAGCTCGTCGTTGACCTCGATGCGCAGCGCCTGGAACGTCCGCTTGGCGGGGTGACCACCGGTGCGGCGGGTGGCGGCCGGGATGGACGCGCGGACCAGCTCGGCCAGCCGCCCGGTGCGGGTGAAGGGCTCGCGGGCCCGTTCCCGCTCGATGGCCCGGGCGATGCGGTCGGCGAACCGCTCCTCGCCGTAGACCCGCAGCACCCTGGCCAGCTCGTTCGCGGGATAGGTGTTCACCACGTCGGCGGCGGTGCGCGGTGCGGCGGGGTCCATGCGCATGTCCAGCGGCGCGTCGGCGGCGTAGCTGAACCCGCGGGAGGGCCGGTCCAGCTGGAGCGAGGAGACCCCGAGGTCGAAGAGGACGGCCTGCACCTCGGGGACGCCGAGCCGGTCGAGCACCTCGGGCAGCTCGTCGAAGACGGCGGGCACGAGGGTCGCGCGGTCGGCGCAGCCGGCCGCCCCGATCCGGCGGGCCGCCTCGGCGCGGGCCTCGGGGTCGCGGTCGAGTCCGATCAGCCGCAGCCCCGGGTGCGCACCCAGCAGGGCGAGGGCGTGCCCGGCCAGGCCGAGGGTCGCGTCGACGAGGACGGCGCCGTCGGCGGCGCAGGCGGGGGCGAGCAGCTCGGTCACGCGCTCGAGCAGGACGGGCACGTGCACCGCGGGCCGCGAGGGGCCCGGTGCCGCGGCAGAACCCGTGCTGCTCATCGTCGGCTGCTCCTCGGGCGGGGTCGGAGGCCGCGCGGGGGTCGCGGGCCGGAGTGCCCGTCCATGGTGGCGCGGGGCGGCGGTCGGCGGGTGGAGGGCAGCGGGCGTTTCGCGCACGGGTGGGGCGCAGTGGGGGTGGTGGGGCGCAGTGGGGCACGCGGACCCGGTCCGCCGCCCGCGGGGCCCGCCTGGCGCCGGGGAAGTGCGTCAGGTGGTGCCCCGCGGGGACGGGTGGGCCCGCGCCGGCCTGCTGCCGGCGGCGCGCCCGTGGGCGGTGCGGGATCTCCGTGCCGGGGACCGAGTCGCGGGGAAGGCGACTCGGGCCGGTCCGGTCGAGCCGCGGGGAAGTCGGCTCGGTCGGGTGGGGCCCGGAGGGGGTCGGAGGGACGGCGGAGGGGTCAGGACAGGGTGGGCATCCCCTCGCTCTCCATCTCGGAGTAGATGGCCTCCTGCTCTGCCACGTAGGCGTCCCAGGTCGCGGCGTCCCAGATCTCGAAGCGGGTGTCGACGCCGACCACGACGACGTCGCGGTCCAGTCCGGCGTACTCCCGCAGGTTCGCGGGGATGGTGATGCGGCCGGTCTTGTCCGGCTCGACCTCGACCATCGACCCGAAGCTCATGCGGGCCCGCATGCGGGCGGCGGCGGTGTCCGACGGCGCCATCGAGGCCGCCGCCTGGCTCTGCTCGGCGACCCGGGTCATGGTGAGGCCGTAGATGCAGCGCTCCTGGCCCTTCTTGATCACCATGCCGCCGGCCACCTGCTCGCGGAATCGGACGGGGAGTGCGAGCCGGCCCTTCTCATCGAGCCGCAGCGGATAGCTGCCGACGAACACCGGATCACCTCCCCCATCGGTCCTCCTCGTGCTCCGGGGTGCACCCGGGACGGGCCTTGCCTCCCCACCGGGCCACACAGTAACCCACTACGCCCCACCGGACACCACTCGACACCATGTCGTGACCAGGCCTCCCCACCGCCCCACCCGCAGGTCAGCGCGCCGTCCGCGGGGTGGGTGAGCCCGGTGGGGCGCAGGGGGGCGCCGTCCCCACCGGACCACCCGGCGGCCGGTCGTCGCACACCGTCGCCGGGCCCTCGTGGGGCTCCTCGGGGCAGGAAGTCGGCTCGCGCACCGGCCGCCGTTCCGCGGGACCGTCCGGCCACGGTTCCGCGCACGTACCGTGGTTCCGTGACCGAGGTGACCACGACCACAGACGGCACGGGTTCCTCGGTCGACGTAGCAGCCGAAGGAGCCCGCATCGCGGGGAACATGGCCCGCGTCGTCCACGGCAAGCCCGATGTCGTGCACCTGGCGCTCGTGGTGCTGCTCGCCGAGGGCCACCTGCTCATCGAGGACGTGCCGGGGGTCGGCAAGACCACCCTGGCCAAGGCGCTGGCCGCCTCGATCGACGCCACCGTGCGCCGCATCCAGTTCACGCCCGACCTGCTGCCCAGCGACGTCACCGGGGTGGCGATCTACGACCAGGAGAGCCGGGAGTTCGAGTTCAAGCCCGGCGCGGTCTTCGCCAACATCGTGGTCGCGGACGAGATCAACCGCGCCTCCCCCAAGACCCAGTCGGCCCTGCTGGAGTGCATGGAGGAGCGGCAGGTCACCGTCGACGGCATCAGCTACGAGCTGGCCCGGCCGTTCCTGGTGATGGCCACCCAGAACCCGATCGAGATGGAGGGCACCTACCCCCTCCCGGAGGCCCAGCGCGACCGCTTCACCGCGCGGGTCTCGATGGGCTACCCGGACCGCCAGGCGGAGCTGGCCATGCTCGACGACATGGTCACCACCGACCCGCTGGCCTCCCTCACCCCGGTGGCCGACGCCGCCTGCATCCGGACGCTGGTGGCGGCCGTGGGCCGGCTGCACGTGTCCGAGGCGGTCCGGCGGTACGTGGTGGCGCTGGTCGAGGCCACCCGCCGCTCCCCCGACCTGCGCCTGGGCGC
Organism: Geodermatophilus sp. CPCC 205506; assembly: GCF_051383635.1. Lineage (NCBI taxonomy): Bacteria > Bacillati > Actinomycetota > Actinomycetes > Geodermatophilales > Geodermatophilaceae > Geodermatophilus > Geodermatophilus sp. CPCC 205506. The sequence continues at coordinate 11,068 of NZ_JALPKP010000067.1, forward strand.
GTCCCCGCGCGCCGGGCTGCAGCTGCTGCGCACCGCCCGGGCCGCCGCCGCACTGGCCGGGCGCGACCACGTCCTGCCCGACGACGTGCAGACCGTGGCCGTGCCGGTGCTGGCCCACCGCCTGCTGCTCACCCCGGACGCCGCCGCTGCCCGCCGCGTGGGCGAGCAGGTGGTGACCGACCTGCTGGCGACCGTCCCGGTGCCCCGCGGGCGCTGACGGTGCGCGGACCGGTCGCGACGGCCCTGGGCACGCTGACGCTGCGCGGCCGCTGCCTGGTCGCCGCAGGGCTCACGCTCCTGGTCCTGGGCGTGCTCCTCGGCGAGCGCCCGCTGGTGCAGATCGCGCTGTTCGTGCTGGCGCTGCCGCTGCTCTCGGCGGCCACCGTGGCCCGGCGCCGGTTCCGGGTGGCGTCCCGGCGCACGGTGACCCCGTCACGGGTGCCGCGCGGCGGGCACGCCGAGGTGCGGCTGGAGGTCACCAACGCCGGACGCGGCACCGGGGGGCTGTGGCTGCTGGCCGAGACGGTGCCGGCCGAGACGGGCCCGTCGCCGGAGTTCGTCGTGGAGCGGCTGCCCGCCGGGGAGACCGCGACCCTGCACTACCGCGTGCACGGCAGCCGCCGCGGGCGCTACCGGCTGGGGCCGCTGCGACTGCGCCTGGTGGACCCGTTCGGCCTGGTGCTGCGCAGCATCGCCGGCACCGACAGCGCCCCGCTGGTCGTGGTGCCGCGGGTCGTGCCCCTCGGCGCCGGTGGGCCGGCCGGCGGCCACGGCGGCGGGGGGTCCGGCGCCCGGCGGTCCATCGCGGTGCACGGCGAGGACGACGTCAGCACGCGGGCCTACCGCCACGGCGACGACCTGCGCAAGGTGCACTGGCGGGCGACGGCGCGCACCGGAGAGCTCATGGTCCGGCTGGAGGAGCGTCCGTGGCGCGCCCAGGGCACCCTGCTGCTGGACACCCGTGCCCGCGCGCACCTCATCGCCCGCGGGCACGCCGCCGACGCCCGCGCCGCCGAGGCCGGCACCGACGCACCCCCGCCCGACAGCCTCGAGTGGCTGATCGAGGCCGCGGCGAGCATCGGCACCGAGCTGATCGGCCGCGGCGCCACCCTGCGGGTGATCACCGACGCCCGCGAGCTCACCCCCACCGGGCACCACGACGGCCTGGGCCGCGGCGAGCTGCTCGACCGGCTCGCCGGCATCACCCCGTCCCGGCTGACCGGGCTGGGGCCGGGCATCGACCTGCTCACCCGTGTCGCCGGGGAGGGGTCGGTGATCGCGCTGCTCGGCGCGATCGGGCCGGAGGACGCCGCCGAGCTCGTCCGGGCCCGCTCCGGACCGACCACCGACCTGGCCGTGCTCGCCGACATCGGCCGCTGGGCCGAGTCCGGCGCCGTGCGCGGCCGCCGGCCGGCCGGTGGCGCCGCCCGCTCCGAGCTCACCCGCCAGCAGGAGGCCGCCGCCGACCTGCTGCGGGCCGGCGGCTGGCAGGTCGCGGTCGCCGGCGCCGAGGACTCGGTGGCGGCGGTCTGGGCCCAGCTGGGCCGCGCCGGCGTGGTGCCGGCCGGGCTGCGGGGGGCCTGGGCATGACCGAGTCCACGGCCCGCGAGCTCGTCGAGGACGCCGGGACGACACTGGCCGCCGCCGCGGCCACCGCGCTGGGCGCGTGGGCCCTGGTGCCGGTCTTCACCGACCGGGCCTGGGTGCCGCCGGTCCTGGCCGCCGTCGCCGTCATCGCCGCCGCCGGCCTGGTGCTGCGCGGGGCGGGGACGGCGCTGTGGTCGGCGATCGCCGGCGACCGGCCGGTGCCCGCGATCTGGGTCGGCCTCGGCGTGCCGCTGGTGCCGCTCGGCCAGCTCGCGGCGCTGGCCTGCCTGGTCACCGCGCTGTTCGCGCCGGCCGCCGCCCTGGGGGGCGTCCTCCCCACCCCGGACAGCGTCACCGACCTCGGCCAGGTGATGGCCGACGGCTCGGTGGAGCTGCGCGAGCAGGCGACCCCCGCGCTGCCCCTCACCGGTCTGCTGACGCTCACCACGCTGCTGGTCGGCATGGTCGCCGTCGTCGTCGACCTGGTCGCCGTCGGGGGACGGCAGCCGGCGCTGGCCGGGCTGGGGCTGCTCGTCCTCTTCTGCGTGCCGGTGAGCACGGTGACCGGCACGATCGGCGCGCTCCCGGTGGCCGCGCCCGCCGCCGGGCTGGCCCTCCTGTTGTGGGCCGACCAGCACCGGCGGCTGGGCTGGCGTCCGCGGGAGGGTCGCCGTCCGCTGCTGGGCACCGGGACGCTGACCGCCCTCCGCACGGGTGCGGTGGCGGTGCTGATCGGGCTGGTCGTCGGCGCCGTCGTCCCGACGTTCACCGAGGGCACCTTCGCCGACGGCTTCGGCCCCGGCGGGAGCTCCACCGGCACGTCACTGGACCCCGCGGCCGCGCTGCAGGGCCAGCTGACCCTGGACGAGCCGATCGACCTGCTGCGGGTGGACGCCTCCGTCGACGACCCGGGCTACCTGCGGGTGGTCGCCCTCGACGTGTACGACGCGGAGGAGGGCTGGTCGGTGGGCAACCTCGACGGCGAGACGTCGGTGGGCGACGACAGCGAGCTCGCGCCGCTGCCGGGACGCCGGGACGGCCGGCCGGTCGACGCGCTGATCACCGCCCTGGGGCACGAGGACCGCTTCCTGCCCCTGCTGTACTCCCCGCTGGCCGTGGCCGTGGCCGATCCCCAGCAGTGGCGGTTCGACCCGGGGACGGCCACCGTGTTCGGCCGCGACGTCACCACCGAGGGCCGGACGTGGTCGGTGTCGGCGGTGGAACCGCGGCCCAGCGAGGAGGAGCTGCTCGCGGCCGGGCAGCTGCCGCCGGACCTGCCCCTCGTCCAGCGCTACACCGCTCTGCCGCCGCTGGCGCCGGAGGTGGTCGACCTGGTCTCGACGCTGACCGCGGGGCGGGAGACGCCCGTCGAGCGGGTGCGGGCCATCTACGACCACTTCACGAACCCCGCCAACGGCTACCGCTACTCGCTGTCCACCGCGCCCGGGACGAGCGGCGACGACCTCGCCGACTTCCTGCGGCTGCGCCAGGGCTACTGCGAGCAGTACGCCGGGGCGATGGCGGCCCTGGTGCGGGCGGCCGGCATCCCGGCGCGGGTCGTCCTCGGGTACACCCCCGGCACGGTGCAGACCGACGGCAGCCGGCTGGTCACCAGCGACGACGCGCACGCCTGGGTGGAGGTGTACTTCGACGACCTGGGCTGGGTGCCGTTCGACCCGACGCCGATCGACGTCGACCGCGCCGTCGAGCTGCCGTGGGCGCCGCGCGCTCCGGACCAGGAGATCGACCCCCGGACCGACACCCCGGCGACGCCGCTGCCGGGACCGGTGCCGTCCGCTCCGCAGCCGGACCAGGCGCCGCAGGGCGGACCGGCGCCCCAGGCGGTGCCGCAGGCGGCCGGCTGGGTGCGGCCGGTGCTGCTGGGGGCCGCGGCGATGCTCGGGGTCGCGGTGCTGGCGGCGGTGCCCGCCGGGCTGCGGGCGCTGCAGCGACGGCGCCGGCTGGCCACGGGCGGCGCCGGGGCGCTGTGGGACGAGCTCGCGGCGATCGCGCTGGACCTCGGGCTGCAGGGCGACCCGGCGCGGACGCCACGGCAGGTCGCGGCCCAGCTGGCCGAGGCCGCCGGGGCCGGCGGGCACCGGGCCGGAGGCCGGCACGGATCGACCCAGGCCGCCGCGGACGCCGTCGCACGGCTGGCCCGCGCGGAGGAGGCGGCCAGCTACGCACGGCCCGGCAGCGCCCCACCGGCCGGTGCCGAGCTGCGGGCGGCCCTGTCCACCGCCCGGCACGGGCTGCTCGCGGGTGCCTCGCGGTCGGCCCGGCTGCGGGCCGTGCTGTGGCCGCCGTCCCTGTTCGCCGGGGCGCGGGCGGCGATGGCACGGCGGACGCGGCAGCGACTGCGGGTGCGCCCGCGGGCGCCGCAGCGCGGCTGACGGGGCGCGCTCAGCCGACCTGCAGGCGGAGCACCCGTTCGGTCAGCTCGACCAGCGGCACGGTCAGCGGGGGCCCGCCCTCCGGGTGCAGGCGGGCCGCGCGGACGCCGGCGGCCAGCCACTCCGGAACGGCGTCGAGCAGCGCGTCGAGGTCCAGGAACACCGGCCTCTCCCCCGGGTCGGCGCCGTCCCTCGACGCGGCGTCCGCCTGCTCGGCCCCGGTCCACAGCGGGACGACGTCGGCGCCGTCCTCACCGGTCCACGGAACGATCCCGTCGGCGTCACCCCAGCCCCACAGCCCCTGTTGCGCGGCGAGCGCCTCCTCCACCTGGTCCGGCACGGCGGTCCTCTCTGTCCAGGCCCCTGACGCACGGCAGCCGCCGTCCGCGGGGGACGGCGGCTGCCGGGAGGGACGTGCGGCTACTGGTCGTAGCGGCGGCGGAAGCGCTCCTCGAGCCGGTTCTTGAGCGGCTGCCTGCGGGGCTTGCTCCCCCGACCGCCGCGACCGGGCGCGGCGGCGGGACCGGCCGTGCCGGGCTCGACGGCGCCGGTGGCGGACCGGTAGTTGAGGACGGCGAGGGCCAGGCCGCCGAAGGCGATGAGGAAGCCGAGGACGCCGAGCGGCACCGACGGGGCCACCGCGCCACCGACGAGGACGGCCATGCCCACGAGGACCAGGAGGGCGCCGAGCTGCAGCCGGCGGCGCGCCTTGATCCTGCGATCACCGGTGCGGACCGACGAGGCGAACTTGGGATCGTCATCGACGAGGGCGCGCTCGATCTGCTCCAGCAGTCGCTGTTCGTGCTCGGAGAGCGGCACGTCGACCTCCAATGGGCCAAAGCCAGAACCCGTCGGCGGTGTCCGCCGACGGTGACAACGAGGATACGAGCCCTTTGCGGGGCGCGAAAGGCGAGCCGTCGCCGACGCGCCGTGATCACTCTCGCGGGTGGGTCGCAGCCTCCAGGAGGGGACGAACGGCGGCCCTCCCGGGTTCCCGGGCGGCCGCCGTCGTCACCGGGTGCGTAGGGCGTCGCGGTGCAGGAGGGTCGCCGGGCGCACCGCGCCGGCGCCGAACCGGCGGGCGGCGCGGTCGGCGGCGAGCTCGGCCTCCCGGCGGCCGTGTTCCCGGGCGCCCAGCTCCAGCTGCCGCGGCGCCGAGCCCGCCTCGACCAGCCGCTCGGCGCGCACCCCGACCAGCCGGATCCGCGCCCGGTCCAGGCCGAGGGCGTCGAACAGCGCGCGGGCGGTCTCGTAGAGCTCCTGGCCGACGTCGGTGGGGACGTCGAGGGTGCGCGACCGGGTGATCGTGGCGAAGTCGGCGAAGCGGACCTTGATGGTCACCGTGCGGGCCAGCCAGCCGCCCGAGCGCAGCCGGCCCGCCGTCCGCTCCGACAGCCGCAGCAGCTCCCGGTGGATGACCGCCGGGTCGTCGACGTCGGTGCCGAAGGTCTCCTCGTGCCCGGTCGACTTCTCCGGCTCGTCGGGCACCACCCGCCGGGGGTCGCGGCCCCACGCGAGCTCGTGCAGGTGGCCGCCGGCCGCCTGGCCCACCGCCCGCTGGAGGGTGCGGGCCGGCACGTGGGCGAGGTCGCCGACGGTGCGCAGGCCGAGCCGGAGCAGCACCTCCTCGGTCTTGGCGCCCACCCCCCACAGCGCGCCGACCGGCAGCGGGTGCAGGAAGTCCATGACCTCGGCGGGGCGGACGACGAGCATCCCGTCGGGCTTGGCGTGGGTGGAGGCCAGCTTGGCCACGAACTTGGTGCCGGCCACGCCCACCGAGCAGGTGATGCCCTGCTCGTCGTAGACGCGGCCGCGGATGTACTCACCGATCTCGGCGGCGTCGCCCAGCCGGCGCCCGGCCCCGGAGACGTCGAGGAATGCCTCGTCCAGGCTCAGCGGCTCGACCAGCGGGGTGATCGAGCGGAACAGCGCCATGACCGACCGGGACACCTCGCCGTAGAGCGCCATGTCCCCCGGCAGCACCGTCGCCGTCGGGCACAGCCGCAGCGCCCGGGAGGTCGGCATCGCCGCGTGCACGCCGTAGCGGCGGGCCTCGTAGGTGGCCGAGGTGACCACCCCCCGGTTGCCGGCCCCGCCGACGATGACCGGCGTGCCGGCCAGCTCCGGGCGGCGGCGCACCTCGACGCTGGCGAAGAACGCGTCCATGTCGACGTGCAGCACGGCGCAGCCGGCGGCACGGGTGGACTGGGCCATGACCCCTCCCTGCCGTCGAACACGTGTTCGACGCACGGGTGGACGGTAACTCCCCCGGGCCCGTCCGGGCACCTCCACCCCGTGTCGTGACCGACCCGTTGCAGAGCCGCCGTTCCCGCTGGTCGGGGCGGGTGTGTGAGAGCAGGATGAGTGAGGTAAGGCACCGACCGGAGGCCGCCACCCGGCGGCCCGCTACCGCTCTGATCGGAGACCCATGGCGCTCGACGACGATGACATGACCACCCCCGGTGGCGGCGACGGCGGTGCCGACGGCGGCGCAGACGGTGGTGCCGACGGCGGAGCCGACAGCGGCGCGGGCCACGGCCCCGGCGACGGTGGCGCGGCCGGCGGCGGTTCCGACGGCGGTGCCGATGGTGGTGCCGATGGTGGTGCCGACGGCGGTGCCGGTGGCGGTTCCGACGGTGGCGCCGACGGTGGTGCCGACGGCGGTGCCGATGGCGGGGCGGACGGCGGCGCGGACGGTTCGGCCTGACCGAGAACCCCACCGTGCAGGGTCGGCCGGACTCCCGGCCGGCCCTGCGCCGGTGCACCGCCCTGGACCCTGACGAGTTCGCCGAGCGGTACTGGTCCCGCCGGCCGCTGCTCACGAGGGCCGAGGAGACCGGCGCCTCCTTCGCCGACCTGCTGGACCTGGCCGCGGTCGACGAGCTGCTGTCCCGCCGGGGGCTGAGGACCCCCTTCCTGCGGATCGCCAAGGACGGCGCCGTCGTCGACCCCAAGCGGTTCACCACCTCCGGCGGCGCCGGAGCCGAGATCGCCGACCAGGTGTCCTCCGACGCGGTGCTGCGGCTGTTCGCGGACGGGAGCACCGTCGTCCTGCAGGGGCTGCACCGGCTGTGGCCGCCGCTGATCGAGTTCGCCGACCAGCTCGCCGCCGACCTGGGCCACCCGACGCAGGTGAACGCCTACGTCACCCCGCCGTCCTCGCGCGGGTTCTCCCCCCACTACGACGTGCACGACGTCTTCGTGCTGCAGGTGGCCGGCGAGAAGCACTGGCGCATCCACGAGCCGGTGCTCCCCGACCCGCTGCGCACCCAGCCCTGGACCGACCGGGCCGCCGCCGTGGCCGCCGCCGCCGCCGAGCGCGAGCCGGTCATCGACGCGGTGCTGCGCCCCGGCGACGCCCTCTACCTCCCCCGCGGCCACCTGCACTCGGCGGTCGCCCTGGGCGGGATCAGCGCGCACCTGACCGTCGGCGTGCACCCGGTGACCCGCTGGGCGGCCGCCGAGTCCGCGCTGGACCTCGTGCGCGAACTGGCCGCCGAGGACCCCTCGCTGCGCCGCTCCCTGCCGCTGGGCCTCGACCTCGCCGACCCGGCCGCGGTGGCCGGTGACGTCGCCGCGGTGGTCGCCGCGCTGCGGGGCTGGCTGGACCGGGTCGACCCGGCCGACGTCGCCGACCGGCTGCGCGCGCGGACCTGGGCGCAGGTGCGGCCGCAGCCGGTGGCGCCGCTGGCCCAGGCGACCGCCGCCGCCGCCCTGACCGCCGACACGGTGCTGCGGCTGCGGCCCCGGCTGCGCTGCCGGCTGCGCGAACCGGTCGACGGTCGCGTGACGCTGGTCGCCGGCCGCCGGTCGCTCGAGCTCCCCGCGGAGGCGCGCCCCGCGGTGGCCGGCCTGCTCGCCGCCGGTGAGCTGAAGGTGGTCGACCTGCCCGGGCTGGACGCCGCCGACCAGCTCACGCTCGCCCGGCGGCTGGTCACCGAGTCGATCGCGGTCGTGCCCGACGCCGTCGTCCCGGACCCGACCGCGGGGCACGATGGGACCCGTGACCGCGCGCCCGGATCGTGAGCCGGCCGGGCCTCCGGGCGTGACGGACGTCGCCGACTTCTGCCGTCCCGCGGAGGCGCCCGGCCGGCCGGTCGGCCGGATCGACGAGAACCGCTGCTCGGTGGGCGCCCTGCTGCGCGGGGACTCCGGCGTCGGCACGGCCTCGCCGGCCCAGCGCTGGCTGCTCATCGAGCAGCCGGGACCCTGGGGCGTCGACGCGCTCCGGCAGTCCCGCTTCGACCCCGCCGTGGCACCGCTGCTGTCGCACCGGGCGCGGGTGGAGAACGTCCGGGTGCTGCTGGTCCGCCGGCCCGGGGACAAGCTCACCGACTCCCGGCGGCGGTGGGCCTACGTCGACGGCCGGCCCGGCCAGGAGGGGCTGTGGTGGTCGGTGCGGTCCAGCGACGCCGAGCTGGTCGAGGCCCCGTGGGACGGCTCGGCCGGCGACGCCTCCTCCGGGCCGACCTACCTGGTGTGCGCGCACGGCGGCCACGACGCCTGCTGTGCGCTGCGCGGCCGCCCCCTGGCGAAGGCCCTGGCCGCCGACGACGTCTGGGAGTGCAGCCACCTGGGCGGCGACCGCTTCGCCGCGAACGTGCTGGTCCTGCCGCACGGCTTCTACTACGGGCAGGTGCCCGGCGACGGCGCCGACCTGGTCGCCGCGCACGCCGCCGGCCGGGTCGCGCTCCCGTGGCTGCGCGGCCGGTCCGGGTGCCCGCCGCCGGTGCAGGCGGCCCAGCACGTCGCGCGCGGGGAGCTGTCGCTGCTGGCGGTCGACGACCTGCCGCCGCGCGGGGTGCGCCGGCTGAGTGCGGCCGGGGCGGAGGTGGAGCGGTGGCTGGTCACCCTCGCCGGTCCGGACGGCGACGTCGTGGCCGAGGTGGAGAGCCGGCCGTCGGAGGAGGCGGTGCGGCTGACCTGCCGGGCGACGCACGACGCGCACACCCACATCTGGAACGTGCGGCTGGTCCCGGCGGTCTGACCGACTCCGGGCTCAGCCCAGGGCCCGCCCGCGAGCGAGGAGCAGCGGGATGGCCAGCTCGGTCGGGGTCAGCGAGCCGTGATAGCCGATCAGCCGGCTGGGGCCGGGTTCCTGCTCGGTCGCGGTGAGCGCCCACGTGCCGCGGGCGAGGGCCACGACGTCGCCGATGCGGGCGGCGAGGTCGTCGTCCACCGGGCCGAAGACGCCGCTGGCGATGACCTCGTCCCGCCCGGCGACCCACGCCCGGTCGCCGAGCTCCTCCCGCCACCGGGCGAGCAGGTCGTCCGCCGCGCCGGGGACGGCGTGCAGGTAGCGGGCCCGCGGCTCCCCGGCCAGCAGCGCGACCCCCTCGAGCAGGTCGGGCTCGGCGTCCAGGTCGATCCGGGTGGCCGGCGGGACGTCGAGCATCCCGTGGTCGGCGGTGACCAGCAGGGCGGCGTCCTCGGGCAGCCCGGCGACCACCTGCTCGACCATCCGGTCGACCAGGGCCAGCTGCGCGCGCCAGCTGGCGGAGTCGACGCCGCGGACGTGCCCGGTGAGGTCCAGCTCCGCGGTGTAGCCGTAGACGAGGGTGCGTGGCGCGGCGGCCAGCGACTCCAGCAGCACGGCGGTGAGGTCGCCGGGGCCGACGGTGCCGGTGTAGCGGGCCCCGCGGTAGGCCGCGTTGGTGAGGCCGGACCGGGCGAAGGCGTAGGGGGCGACGGCGGCGACCTCGACGCCCGCGGCGGCGGCCTGCTCGAAGACGCTGCGCCGGGCCTGCCAGACCTGCGGGTCGGGGTCGTCGCCCCACTGGACGTGGTTGAGCGTCCGCTCCTCCCCGGGCACCGCGGTGACGAAGCCGAGGATGCCGTGGCTGCCCGGCGGGAGGCCGGTGCCGAGCGTGGTGAGGCTGACCGGCGTGGTGCTCGGGCAGGGAGCGGACAGGTCGCCGGCCGGAGCGGCGAGGGCGGCGAGGGCGGGCGCCAGGTCGGCGTGCGCGCGGACGAGGTCGGCGCCCAGACCGTCGACGAGCAGGACGGCGACCCGGCGGGCCCCGGCGAGCGCCGCGGTGAGGCCGAGCGGGTCGGCGGGCAGGTCCCCGCGCTCGACCGGCACCCCGAGGGCGGCGGCCGCGCCGGGGAGGACGTCGGCGAGGGTCGCCGTCCCGTAGGCGGGGCGCTGCAGGCCGGCGGGGAGGGTCATGGGCGGGTGGCGAGGACGTGCAGCCCGGTGGCGACGTCCCGGTACGGCGACCGGCCGGCCAGCGCCAGCTCGAGGCGGCGGACGGCGTCGGGGTCGGCGCCGGAGGCGACGTCGAGCAGGTCGGCGACGACGGAGACCCCGCGCCAGGTGCCCGGCCGGAGACCGGCCGCCGCGACGAGGGCCAGCAGGTCGTCGGGGGTGAAGCGGCGGCGCGCGGGCCGGGCGGCGCGGCGGGGGTCGGGGTCGCGGTCCTCGAGGAGGGCGAGCGCCTCGACCGGGTGCCCGCCGACGGCGCGGGCGAGGACCGCCCCGGCCCGGTTGGCCACGGCGATGCTGGCGGTGCCGCCGGTGCGCAGCGCCCGGGCGAGCTCGCGGAGTGTGGTGGCCGGGTCGTCGACGACCTCGAGCACGGAGTGGCACAGGGCGAGGTCGTAGCTGCCCTCGTCGCCGTCGGTGGGCGGGACCACCTCGTGCAGCAGGTCGCCGTCGCCCTGGACGCCGCGGACCCGCGGGGCGACCCCCGCGGTCTCGGCCCGCCGGTGCAGGGTGGCGAGGGCGTCGGCGCTGGGGTCGACGACGGTCACCTCGTGGCCGAGCCGGGCCAGCGGGACGGCGAAGTTGCCGCTGCCGCCGCCGACGTCGAGCACGCGCAGCGCGGTGCCCGCCCCCACCAGCGGGTCGAGGGCGGCCCAGACGGCGGCCGCGCGAGCGGGCAGCTGGTCCGCAGCGGACGGGGCGGGGGCAGACGGCGGCACCCGTCGGAGCCTAAAGGACCCCGTCCTCCTCACCGCTCGCAAGCTCGCGGCGAGCCTCTGGACGGGGCGGTCAGGCGGGGACCCTGTCGGCGGCGCTCCTGACCTCGGCGAGGTCGATCCGGCGCATCTGCATCATCGCCTCGGTGGCGCGCTGGGCCCGGCCGGGGTCCGGATCCGTGAGCAGGGACATGAGCTCGGTCGGCACGACCTGCCAGGAGACGCCGAACTTGTCCTTGAGCCAGCCGCACTGGCCCTCCTCGCCGCCCTCGGTGAGCCGGGTCCAGTAGTGGTCGGCCTCCTCCTGGTCGGCGCACATGATCTGGAAGGAGATCGCCTCGGTGAACGGGAACTGCGGTCCGCCGTTGAGCCCGACGTACTCCTGCCCGTCGAGGGTGAAGCTGACGGTCATCGCGGTGCCCTCGGGCATCGGGGTGCCCGGCCCGTAGCGGAGGACCTCGCCGATGGAGGAGTTCGGGAAGATCGAGGTGTAGTGGGCGGCGGCCTCCTCGGCAGCGCCGTCGAACCACAGGCAGGGGATCTGCTTCGGCATCGGGGGTCCTCTCTCGGCTGGATCGCGTCGGTGGTGGTTGGACCCCGACCGGCCCGGCAACTCATCGGTCGCCGCCGCCGTGCGACCGGCAGCGGCCTCCCCCCGGGTCCCGCTCCGAGCGGAGCGGAGGGTGTCCTCCGTCAGTGGCCGGAGCTCCCGGGGCTGGAGTGCCACAGCTTGCGCGGCGCCGCGGCCGCCCGCCGCGCCGCGGTCGCGGCGTCCTCGCCGGCCGGCTTGATGTCGGCGTAGGGCGACATCCGGAACCCGGTGGGGTGCACGAGCACGGGCTTGACCACCACCGGCCGGGACCCGTGCGACGCCGCCGCCCCGCTGATCGCCGCCTCCGTGTACTCCCCCGGTCGGGCCATGTGCTCGGCGACCGCGGCCACCCCGCCGGTCTCCCACGCCTCGTGCAGCGCCGGCAGCTCCCACGCGCCGGTGGCCCGCAGCGAGACCCCCCGCGGCCCGGTGCGGCGCAGCACCCCCCGGATCACCAGCAGCCAGGAGTGGAAGACCGTGGCCGCGTAGGGACCCTGCGCGTCCTCGAAGAAGGTGGAGTCGGTGCACCCGGTGCCGTCGTCGAGGGTCACGAAGACCACCCGCCGGCCGGAGCGGATCGGCGGCGTCTGGGTCGCCACCTTGACGCCGGCGACCAGCACCTCGGCACCGCTGCGGCTGCCGAGCAGCTCCCCGGCCGGCACCGCGCCGATCGCGGCGAGGAACGGCCGGTAGAAGTCGACGACGTGCCGGCTGGCGTCCAGCCCCAGCACCTCCAGCTCGGCCCGCACCAGCTCGGCGTCGGTGAACTCGGGCAGCCCGCTGCCCTCGGCCCAGCTGGGTCCGGCCTCGGCCGGCTCCTCCTCCCCCGGCAGCTCCAGACCCATGAGATCGAGGCTGAGCTGGCCGTTCGAGTTCGCCTTCGCCCCGCTGCGGCTCCACCGGTCCAGCTCACCGATCTGCAGCAGGAGGTCCCGCCGGGTCACCTGCCGCCGGCTGCGGGTGGGCCGGCCGGCCTCGCGGTCGCGCACCCCGAAGCCGTAGAGGGAGTCGAAGCCGCCGGCGAGGACCAGCCGCTCCACCACCGGCCGGGACACCGACGTCCGGTGCCAGAAGTCGGTCAGGGAGCGGTAGGGCTGCCCGGCGACGACACGGGCCACCTCCTCCTCGGAGATGCCCTTGACGTCGGCGAGGGAGAGCCGGATGCCGTAGCGGGACGGGTCGGCCATCGCCGGCGGCATCCACTCCGGCCGCCGCCACGCCACCTCGTCGGGCTCGTCCTCCGCGGCGTCCTCCCGGGTGAGCCGCTCGACGCGGTACACCCCGGTCGAGGCGTTGACGTCCAGGCCGAGCACCCGGACGCCGAAGTTGCGGGCGTCGTCGAGGATCAGCCGCTTCGGGTACATGCCGGGGTCGTGGGTGAGCACCCCGGAGAGGAAGGCCGCGGGGTGGTGCGCCTTGAGCCACGCCGACTGGTAGGTGGGCAGCGCGAACGCCGCGGCGTGGGCCTTGCAGAAGCCGAACGAGCCGAAGGCGACCAGCACCTCCCAGACCTGCTCGGCCACCTCCGGCGGGTAGCCCGCGGCCAGCGCCCGGGGCACGAACCAGGTCCGCACCTCGGGGTGGGCGTCCTTCTCCCCCAGCGCCCGCCGGACCTCGTCGGCCTCGGCCAGGGTGCAGCCGGTCATCCGGGACACGATCTGCAGGACCTGCTCGTGGAAGACCACGACCCCGGCGGTCTCCTCGAGGGCGAAGGCCAGGTCGGGGTGCGGGTAGACCGTCTCCCGCCAGCCGTTCCGGGCCATGAGGAACGGGGTGACCATGTCGCTCTTCACCGGCCCGGGCCGGAACAGCGAGATGTCGATGACGATGTCCTCGAACGTCTGCGGCCCGAACTTGCCGACCAGCTCCCGCTGCCCGGGTGACTCGATCTGGAACATGCCGAGGGTGCGGGTGCTGCGGATCAGCTCGAACGTCGTCGGGTCGTCACGCGGGACGGCGTCGATGTCGACGACCTCGCCGTCGACCCGGGCCACCTCGTCGAGCGCGTGGGCGATCGCCGACTGCATCCGGATGCCGAGCAGGTCGAGCTTGAGCAGCCCGAGCTCCTCGACGTCGTCCTTGTCGAACTGGCTCATCGGGTAGCCGAGGAAGCTGTTCTCCACCGGGGTGCGGTCGAGCAGCGTGGCGTCGGAGAGCAGCACCCCGCACGGGTGCAGGGCGATGTGCCGGGGCAGGCCGTCGAGCCGGGCGACGAGGTCGAACAGCAGGTCGAGGTCGCCGGTGCCGCCGCCCCGCCGCGACCCGAACCGGCTGGCCCGCAGCTCCGGGAGGTCCTTGAGCGCGGCGTGCACCTGGTTGGCCCGGATGTGCGGGAAGGCCTTGGCCACCGCGTCGATCTCCGCCGGGGGCAGTCCGAGCGCGGCGCCGACGTCGCGGATCGCGTGCCGCACCCGGTAGGTGTCCATCATCGAGATGCAGCTGACCCGGTGGGCGCCGAAGCGCTCGATCACCGCATCGTAGACCTCCATCCGGCGGGCGGACTCCACGTCGATGTCGACGTCGGGCAGCTGGTGGCGCAGCGGGGAGAGGAACCGCTCCATCAGCAGCCCGTAGCGGATCGGGTCGACGTCGGAGATGCCCAGCAGGTAGGTGACCAGGCTGCCCGCACCCGAGCCGCGCGCGGCCGCGCGAACCCTCGAGCTCTTGATGAGGTCGACCACGTCGGCGACGGTGAGGAAGTAGGACGGGTAGCCGAGGGAGTCGATGACCCCCAGCTCCTCCTCCAGCCGCACCCGGACCCGCTCGGTCAGGTCCATCCCCCGCCGGCCCAGCCCGGCCTCGCAGCGGGCACGGAGCACCTGCGAGGGGCTCATCCCCTGCTCGGCCGGGGTGGTGACCACGTCGAGCTCGGGATAGCGGACGGTGCCGATGCCGAGATCGCCCCGGACGTCGACGGCGCACTGCTCGGCCAGCCGGGCGGTGCGCTCCAGCAACCGCAGCACCGCGTCGCGGTCGGGGCCCAGGAGGTCCTCGGCGACCTCGGTCATCTCCTTGCCCGACTTCAGGTACCCCTCGGCGGTGCGCCGGTCGACGTGGCGGACGTCGAGCGGCACCAGCCGCCGGGCGGCGTCGAGGACGTCTGCGGTGGGGGCGTCGAGGGCGTCGACGTAGCGGACGGCGTTGGTCAGCACCACCGGCACCCCCTCGGCGGCGGCGAAGCGCAGCAGGCCCTGCGCGCGGGAGCGGTCGCCCCGGCCGCGGTGGTGCACCACCTCGAGCACCAGCGAGCCGGGGCCGAAGACCGCGCGCCAGGCGGCCAGCCGGGCCGAGGCCACGTCGGCCCGCCCCGCGGCCAGCGCCCGCCCCACCGGGGAGTCGGGGCCCAGCAGGGTGACCAGTCCGGGGGCGTGCTCGGCGGCCAGCGCCAGCGAGCTCACCGGCTCGCCCCGCGTGCCACGCAGGTGGGTGGCGCTGGTGAGCCGGCACAGCGACCGCCAGCCGGCGCCGTCGCGGGCCAGGAAGGTGACCCGGGGCAGCCGCGGGTCGACGCCGGCCCCGCCGCGGGCCGGCACCCGGCGGCCGGACCCGGCCCGCCCCGCCGGCGCGTCAAGGCGGAGGCCA
>NZ_JALPKP010000068.1:0-25390 GCF_051383635.1 Geodermatophilus sp. CPCC 205506
CTGGCCGGCCCGCTGGAGGTCGCGGTCAGCGGGCCGGCCGGGCCGGAGCGCGACGCCCTCGCGGCGGCCGCGCGGGCGTCCACCAGCCCCGGGGCGGTCGTCGTCGTGGGCGAGCCCGACGCCCCCGGGGTGCCGCTGCTGGCGGGGCGCCCGCTCGTGGACGGCCGGCCCGCCGCCTACGTCTGCCGGGGCTTCGTCTGCTCCGCCCCGGTGACGGAGGTGTCCGCTCTGGGCGGAGCGATGGACCCTTCCTGAGGACCGCTGGCAGTCTTACCGTGTAAGCGTGTAATCACCACGCTGAGGGAGGCCGTCGTGCACGGACACCACCATCGTTTCTCCGACTCGCCGTTCGCGGGCATGCGCGGGGGCTTTCGCGGCGGCGGGTTCCGCGGCCGTGGACCGGGCGGCCGGGGTCGCGGGCCCGAGGCGCCGCCCCCGGTGGAGCGCGCCGAGGTCGCAGGCTGGTTCGCCGGCCGGCTCCCGGACGGCTGGTTCACCGGCCCGGTGGACCTCAGCATCGACCGGGACGAGATCACCGTCGTCGGCACGCTCGCCGAGCCCTCGCCGGGCGAGGGCGACCCCGCGGCCGCCCGCGCCGGCCGGATCTCCCGGTTCCGGGAGGAGACCCGTGAGCAGCGCATGGCCATCGCCGACGCCGCGCAGGAGCGCTACGGCCGCTCGGTCGCCTGGGGTGCGGCGTGCGGGGACGAGCACGAGCTGTTCACCAACCTCTCGGTCCCCGTGATGACCCGGTTGCGCCAGCCCGAGCGGCTCGTCCTCGACACGCTCGTCGACGCCGGCGTCGCCCGGTCGCGCTCCGAGGCGCTGGTGTGGGCCGTCCGGCTGGTCGGCCAGCACGCGGAGTCCTGGCTCGGCGAGCTGCGCGACGCCATGTCCGCGGTCGAGGAGGTGCGCGCGCGGGGTCCCCGGCCCGAGTGAGCGGTGCCAGGCTGGCGGCGTGCCCGAGCCGCTGGACCTGCTGCGCACCGCCTATCCCGACCTCACCGAGGTGCTCTCCTCGCTGAGCGCCGGGGAGGGCTGGCAGCCGACCGGCTGTGCCGGCTGGACGCCGGTGGACCTCGGGTTCCACCTGCTCAGCGACGCCCGGCGGGCTCTGGTCGCGCTCAACACGCCGGCGCCGGGCCCGGCGGACACCACGGCCGTCGACTACTGGCGGTCCTGGCGTCCGCCGGCGCCCGACGACGAGGACGAGCTGTGGAGCACCCGGGTGGCGGCCAGCGTGCAGGGCGGGTTCGGCGCGGTCCAGCGGCGCTACGCGGAGGCCTCGGCGGCGGTCGTCGTGGCGGCCGGGCGGGTGGCGCCCGACGCCGCCGTCCGCACCCAGGGCTCGACCCTGACCGTCGCCGACCTGCTGTCCACGCTCGTCGTCGAGGCCGCGGTCCACCACCTCGACCTGGTGCTCCACCTGGACCGGCCGGGGCCGGGCGCGGCGCCGCTGGCCGAGGTCCGCCGGGTGCTCGAGGGGTTGCTCGGCGGGCCGCTGCCCGCGTCGTGGGACGGCGTCACCGCGGCCCGCCGCGGCACCGGACGCGAGCCGCTGACCGCGGTGGACCGGGCCGAGATCGGGACGGCCGCGGAGCGCTTCCCGCTCTTCGGCTGAGCGGCGCGCGCCGGGCCGTCGTCGCGACCAGGGACACTGGGGGCGTGACCGCCGGCGCCGAGCTCCCGACCGCGACCGACGTCCTCGTCGTCGGAGCCGGCCCCGCGGGCTCGGCCGCCGCGGCCTGGGCGGCCCGGGCCGGGCACGACGTCGTGCTCGCCGACGCCGCGGCCTTCCCGCGCGACAAGACCTGCGGCGACGGACTGACGCCGCGCGCGATGGCCGAGCTCGACCACCTGGGCCTGGGGGACTGGGCCCGCGCCCGCGCCCGCAACCGCGGGCTGCGGGCGGCCGGTTTCGGTCGGGAGTGGCAGCTGCCCTGGCCCGGCGGGGAGTTCCCCGACCACGGCAGCGCCGTGCCGCGCACCGAGCTCGACGCCCGCATCCGCGAGGTCGCCCTGGCCCACGGCGCCGTTCCGCTGGACGGCGCCCGAGCCGTCGACGTGGAGCGCGACGGGGACCGGGTGACCGGCGTGGTGTTCGAGCTGCCCGACGACGAGACCGTCACCGTGGCGTGCCGGCGGCTGGTCGTCGCCGACGGCGTCCGTTCCCCGCTGGGGCGGGTGCTCGGCCGGGAGTGGCACCGGGAGACCGCCTACGGCGTCGCCGCCCGCGGCTACGTGCGCTCCGGGCGGGCGGACGACGAGTGGATCTCCTCCCACCTGGAGCTGCGCGGAGGCGCCGGGGAGCTGCTCTCCGGGTACGGCTGGGTGTTCCCCCTCGGGGCGGCGTCCGGGCAGGTGAACCTCGGCGTCGGCACGCTGGCCACCGCCCGCCGTCCGGCCGGGGTGCAGCTCAAGGCACTGCTGGAGGTCTACGCCGACGCCCGCCGCGAGGACTGGCGGCTGGACGGGCCGGTGGAGGCGCCGGCCTCGGCGCTGCTGCCGATGGGCGGCGCGGTGTCGAACGTCGCCGGGCGCAACTGGGCGCTGATCGGGGACGCCGCGGGCTGTGTGAACCCGCTCAACGGCGAGGGCATCGACTACGGCCTGGAGACCGGCCGGAGCATCGCCGGGCTGCTCGACGAGGACGACTGGTCGCTCGCCTGGCCGGCCACCCTGCGCCGGCACTACGGCGACGCGTTCTCCATCGCCCGTCGGCTGGCCGGCCTGCTGACCGTGCCGCGATTCCTCCCGGCCGCCGGGCCGGCGGGCATGCGGTCGCGGGCGTTGATGACGGTCGCCCTGCGGGTGATGGGCAACCTGGTCACCGAGGGCGACCGCGACGTCGTGGCCCGCGCCTGGCGGGCCGCCGGGCGGCTGTCGGTGCGGCTGGACGACCGTCCGCCGTTCCCCGCCGCCGATCTCCGGACGGCCTGACCGGCCCCCTCCAGGGCACCGCCCCGAGCGTGCGAGGGGTGGGGAGGAGGGGGTCCTTTCTCAGCCCAGGAACGGGCTGTTGTACATCGCGAAGTAGACGGCGATGTAGTGGCAGAGCGCGGCCACGACGGTCATCGCGTGGAAGACCTCGTGATAGCCGAAGACGCCTGGCCAGGGATTGGGCTTCTTGAGCGCGTAGGCGACGCCGCCCACCGTGTAGAGGACGCCGCCGACGGCCAGCAGCACCAGCGATGCCACGCCGGCGATGTGCAGGATGTCGGTGAGGATGAAGACCGCCACCCAGCCCAGCCCGATGTAGAGCGGCACCCCCACCCACCGCGGGGCGGTCGGCCAGGTCAGCTTGAGGCTGACCCCGGCCAGGGCGCCGGCCCAGACGCCGGCGAGGATCCAGAGACCGGTCGGCTGGTCGACGGCCAGCAGCGCGAACGGCGTGTACGTGCCGGCGATGAACAGGAAGATCATCGAGTGGTCGAGCCGCTTCATGATCTTCCAGCCGCGCGGTGACCAGCGGCGGCGGTGGTAGAGCGCGCTGATGCCGAACAGCCCGCAGATCGTCAGGCAGTAGACGGCGATGGAGAAGCCGGAGCGCGCGCCGAGCACCGAGGCCAGCGGCACGAGGACGGCGCCGGCGACGACGGCACCGAAGAAGGCGAACAGGTGCAGCCAGCCGCGCATCCGCGGCCGGGTGTCGGGGTGGTCCCAGTCGGCGTCGTCGAAGTCCTCGGCGGTCCAGGTCTGCTCGACCCGCTCGCCCTCCTGGAGGACGGTCGAGACCGCCTCCGTGCGCGGGGCCTCGAGCTCGGCACCGTCCGCCTCGATGCGCACCGGTTCGCGACCTTGGGGGGAAGCGCTCATGCACCCGAGGTTACGCAGCCGTAGGTGACCGGGCCGGGTGGCGAACCTGGGGTCCCCGCCCTGCTCGGCCGTCACTGCCGGGGCGCGTGTGACCGGTGTGACTGGCGGGACACTGGGGCGACTGTGACGGAAGTCGCGAACGGGGCTGCTGGGACCCGGCACCGCTCCGGGAGACGGTTTTCCAGTGGGACCGGTCCGTCACGCGTTATCCCTTCGTGACCTGCGCTTTCACCCACGGTGGTCACGCTCAGCACGCGGACGCTGCTCCTACGCCACGACGCACTACGGAGTTGATCGCTTGGTATTCACCTGCTCACACACCGCTACCGTCCTCGTCGATGTTTCTCAAATTCTTCCTCGCCCGTCGCCTGCTCTCGGCTTGCGTGATCACCAGCGCCGTCGGAGGTGGCCTCGTCGTCAGCCATGAAGCCGTCTCCGTCGAGCAGTCGTCGTCGGCCGCCACCGCCGCTCCGGCGGAGACCAGCGCCCGCGCGGTCGCCGGCGACCGGGCGTCGCGGGACTCCCGCGAGTCCTCCTGGCGCCTGGCGCAGGGTGCGACTCCCACCACGCCCGCGCCGACGCAGTCGACCGAGGTCGTGCCCCCGCCGGTCGAGACGCCGGCGGCCGAGACCGCGGAGAGGGGCTCGACGTCGACCGGGTCCGCCGCGTCCGCCCCGAGCACGAGCCGCTCCGCCGCGCAGACGACCCAGCGCCCCGCGCCGGTGCCGGCACCCGCTCCGGTCGCGCCCCCGGCGCCGGTCGTGACCTCCGGCAGTGCCGTCCCGGCCCAGGACCTCCCGGGCTGGAACCTGGTGCTCGCCGAGGACTTCACCCGCGACGCCGCGCTCGGCCAGTTCGACTCCGTCTACCCGGGCTGGTCCGGCTACGACGGGTCGCAGGACACCTCGGGCAACGGCACGTACAACAGCGACGCCGTGGTCAGCGTGTCGGGCGGCGTGGTGGACAAGAACCTGCACTCGGGCAACGGCGGGGCCCAGGTCGCGGCGCTCACGCCGGCCATCGACGGCCAGGCCTGGGACGGCCAGCTCTACGGCCGGTACTCGGTGCGCTTCCGCGCCGACGACGTGCCCGGTTACAAGATCGCCTGGCTGCTGTGGCCGTCCAACGACGACTGGAGCCAGGGTGAGATCGACTTCCCCGAGGCCGACCTCGACAGCACGATCAGCGGCTTCGCGCACGACGTGACCGGCAACCCGTCGCGCAACGCGTGGCACATGAACACGGGTGCGTCGATGACCGACTGGCACACCGCGACGATCGAGTGGACGCCGGACAGCGTCACCTTCATCCTCGACGGCCAGGCGCAGTCGACCACCGACCGCAGCGCCATCCCGACCGACCCGATGCGCTGGGTGCTCCAGACCGAGACCGCGCTCGACGGCGGCGCCCCGAGCTCCGGCGCCGCGGGCCACGTGCAGGTCGACTGGGTGGCGGCCTGGTCGCGCGCTTGACCGCCACGTCCACGGGTGCCCCGGCGCCCCGTCCGGCTGCGGCCGGGCGGGGCGCCGGTGTCGTCGACCGGGTCGGCGCGGCTCCCGGACGCGGGCCTAGGGTGACCCCTGTGGGGGTGCGACAGTGGGTTCGCGACGTCCTCACCGGGGTGTACGAGCGGCGGCTGGCCGCCCAGCTGGAGGACGCCGAGGTGCCCCGCCACGTCGGGGTGATCGTCGACGGGAACCGCCGCTGGGCCCGGTCCATCGGGCTCGAGGACCCCAACGCCGGCCACCGCCGCGGCGCGGACAAGATCGCCGGTTTCCTCGGCTGGTGCGACGAGGCGGGCGTCGAGGTGGTCACCCTCTTCCTGCTCTCCACCGACAACCTCTCCCGCCCCGAGCCGGAGCTGGTGCCGCTGCTGCGGATCATCGAGGGGGTCGCCGAGGACCTCGCGGCTCCCGGCCGGCGCTGGCAGCTGCGTCCGGTGGGCGCGCTCGAGCTGCTCCCGGCCGAGACCGTCGCCGTCCTCAAGCAGGCGGAGGAGGAGACCCGGGACCGGCCGGGGGCCACGGTGAACCTCGCCGTCGGCTACGGGGGACGGCGGGAGATCGCCGACGCCGTCCGCTCGCTGCTCGCCGAGCACTCCGAACGGGGGACGACGCTCGACGAGCTCGTCGGGGTGCTCGACGTCGAGCACATCGCCGAGCACCTCTACACCCGCGGGCAGCCCGACCCCGACCTGGTGATCCGCACCAGCGGCGAGCAGCGGCTGTCCGGCTTCCTGCTCTGGCAGACCGCGCACTCGGAGTTCCACTTCACCGACGTCTACTGGCCCGACTTCCGGCGCGTGGACTTCCTGCGCGCGCTGCGGGCCTACGCCGCCCGGCACCGGCGCTTCGGCGGCTGAGAAACTCACCGCCGTGACGGCCCGACCTCTCGACGTCCCCCTGGAGTACGTGCGGCTGGGCCTGCGGTTCGACCGCCTGGAGTCCGGCTTCGTCGACGCCTACACCGGCGACCGCCGGATCCGCGCCGAGGTCGAGGACGAGCCGGCGCCCACGCCGCAGGGGCTGCGCGACCGGGCGCGGGAGCTGCTGGGCGAGCTCGCGGCCGCGGAGCTGCCGGCCGACCGCGCCGAGTTCCTGCACGGTCAGCTGACCGGCCTGGAGTGCAGCGCCCGGAAGATGAGCGGCGAGCCGGTCGCCTTCCTCGACGAGGTCGCCAGCTACTTCCAGGTCGAGCTGACGCTGGGCGACCCGGCGGCCTACGCCGCCGCGCACGCCGAGCTCGACGCGCTGCTGCCCGGCACCGGCTCGCTGACCGAGCGGTACGCCGCGCACCGGCGGCGCGAGGAGTGCCCGCCGGACCGGCTGGCCGACGCCGTCCAGGCGCTGTCCAGTGCGCTGCGCGACCGGGTGCGCGGGGAGTACGGGCTGCCCGAGGCGGAGACCGTGCGGTACGAGGTGGTCACCGACAAGCCGTGGTCGGGGTTCAACTACTACGAGGGCGACTACCGCTCCCGGGTGGCGATCAACGCCGACCTCCCGCACCGGCTGGGCCAGCTGCCGCACCTCGTCGCGCACGAGTCCTACCCCGGGCACCACACCGAGCACTGCCGCAAGGAGCAGGGGCTGGTCGAGCGCGCCGCGCGGCTGGAGCACACGGTCTTCCTGGTCAACACGCCGGAGTGCCTCATGGCCGAGGGGCTGGCCGACCTCGGGGTGCAGGCCTCGATCGGCGAGGGGTGGGGGCCGTGGGCCGCCGAGGTGCTCGCCGACCTCGGGCTGCGCTTCGACGGGCACCTGGCCGAGCGGGTCGCCGCCGCGGTGGCGCCGCTCAACCGGGTGCGCCAGGACGCCGCCGTCCTCCTGCACGACCGGGGTGCGGACGCCGACGAGGTGGCCGCGTACATCCAGCGGTGGTCGCTGGTGAGCGCCGACCGCGCCCGCCAGCAGCTGCGGTTCCTCACCCACCCGCTGTGGCGCGCCTACATCACCACCTACGTCGAGGGCTTCGACCTGCTGTCGACCTGGCTGGACGCCCGCCCGGCCGGCCAGCCGGTCGCCGACCGCTTCGTCCGGCTGCTCGACGAGCCGCTGACACCGGCCGCCGTCACCCGAGAGCTGCAGGCCGTCTGAGGCATGGCGCGGCGCACCTCGGAGGAGGCCCGCGACCTCGGCCTGTGGACGGCGGGGTGGCTGGCGGTGCTGCTGGTCGGCGGCATCTGGTGGGTGGGGGACCTCGCCCTGCAGTGGCCGGTGCTGCTGGTGCCGCTCGGATGGGCGCTGGTCGCCGTCCGGCCGCGCCGCCGGCCCTGGGACGGATGAGCCGGATGGTGCCCCGATAGGGGGACACGCCTCCGGACGGACACGTTCCTGTCACCTCCCGGGCCTACCGTCCGAGGTGGAGGACGAGCACACCTCGTCGTCCACGGGAGGCCCGGTTGGTGCAGACGTCTTCGTCGACCAGGGGGGCCGGAGCCCGGCCCCTGCGCCGGGACCCGGCCACCTTCGAGCCGGGGCGCGCACCGCGCCCCACGGGAGTCGACTCGTGAGTACTCGCCGCACGTTCGTCCTCGACACCTCCGTCCTGCTCTCCGACCCCGCCGCGCTGCTGCGCCTCGGCGACAACGACGTGGTGCTCCCGCTCGTCGTGATCGGGGAGCTCGAGGACAAGCGCAACCACCCGGAGCTCGGCTGGTTCGCCCGACAGGCCCTCCGCATGCTCGACGACCTGCGGGTGCAGTACGGCCGGCTGGACGCGCCGGTGCCCGTGGGGGAGGAGGGCGGCACGCTGCACGTCGAGCTGAACCACAGCGACCCGGCAGTGCTCCCGGCCGGCTTCCGCAACGACAGCAACGACAGCCGGATCATGGTCGTCGCGCTCAACCTGCGCGCCGAGGGCCACGACGTCTGCCTGGTCACCAAGGACGTCCCGCTCCGGGTCAAGGCGGCGGCCGTCGGCCTGGACACCGACGAGTACCGGGCCCTGGACGCCGTCGACGCCGGCTGGACGGGGATGGCGGAGTTGTCCCTGGACGACGCCGAGCTGGACGAGCTGTACGAGTCCGGGGAGGTGTTCGTGCCGGCCGCGGCCGAGCTGCCGCCGCACACCGGGCTGGTGCTGCTGTCCTCCCGCGGCTCGGCGCTCGGGCGGGTCACCCCCGACAAGCAGGTGCGGCTGGTGCGCGGCGACCGGGAGGCGTTCGGGCTGCACGGCCGCTCGGCGGAGCAGCGGGTGGCCCTGGACCTGCTGCTGGACCCGGAGATCGGCATCGTCTCCCTCGGCGGGCGGGCCGGCACCGGCAAGTCGGCGCTGGCGCTGTGCGCCGGGCTGGAGTCGGTGATGGAGCGCCGGGCGCACAAGAAGGTGGTCATCTTCCGGCCGCTGTACGCCGTCGGCGGCCAGGAACTCGGCTACCTGCCGGGCAGCGAGGGCGAGAAGATGTCGCCCTGGGCCCAGGCGGTCTACGACACCCTCGGCGCGCTGGTCTCCAAGGAGGTGCTCGAGGAGATCGCCTCCCGTGACCTCATCGAGGTGCTCCCGCTGACCCACATCCGCGGCCGGTCGCTGCACGACTCGTTCGTGATCGTCGACGAGGCGCAGTCGCTCGAGCGCGGGGTGCTGCTCACCGTGCTGTCCCGGCTGGGTTCCGGGTCGCGGGTGGTGCTGACCCACGACGTCGCCCAGCGGGACAACCTGCGGGTCGGCCGGCACGACGGCATCGCCGCGGTGGTCGAGCAGCTGAAGGGGCACCCGCTGTTCGCGCACGTGACGCTGACCCGCTCGGAGCGCTCGCCGATCGCCGCCCTGGTCACCGAGATGCTGGAGGACCTCCCCAGCTGACCCCGCCGGCCGACTCTTGCGGTCTCCTGCCCCCTTCCGCGGTGTTGCACCACCGCAACTGCGGGCGGGAGACCGCAAGAGCGGGCTCAGGCGGCGCGTGGGCCCCGGGAGAAGGCCCGGTGCAGGCGCGCGCCCACGACCCCGGGCCGGTCCAGGTCACCCCACGTCCAGCGGGCCATCTGCCAGCCCGCGTCGCGCATCTCGTCCTCGCGCAGCTTCTCCTCGAACACCGCGTCTCCGGGGTCCTGACCCGGCCGGAGGAGTCGCCCGTACTTCACCCGCCCGTCGAACTCGCCCAGCGTCCGCTGCGCGTGCCAGCCGAAGTCGCTCCGGCCGACGACGCTGCCGTCGGGGCGCTCCACACGTACCTGCAGTTCCGGTGCCGGGAGGCCGATCCGCCGGATCAGCACGCGGCTCCGGCTCTCGCCGACGCTCCCGCTCCGCCCGTCGGCGAACTGCAGCACCCGGGCGGCCCGGCGCGCTCCCGGGACCGGCCCCATGTCGGCGAGGCAGGCGGTCAGTGACGCGGGGACGACCGTGCGGGCCGCGAGCGCGGCGTCCGCGGCCACGACAGCCGGCTCGAACGGGAGCGTGCGCGCGAGGTCGACGACCGTGCGGGCGACGTCGGTGACGAGGACGCCGTCGACGACGGTGACCTGGTCGTCGGGGAGCCGGGCGACGTGGAGGTGCACGCGCGCACTGCCGCTGCCCGCCGCGGGTGGCCGGCGGATCAGGTGCACCCGGGTCGTGGATGTGCCCCAGAGCGGCAGACCGTGCAGGACCGCGGCCGAGGTGTGGCTGACGACGCCGGGTCGGCGCAGCCCGGCGACCGTTGCGGCCACCACGAGGCGGTGCCGCTCGACGTCCGTTCCCGGGGCCAGGTACGCACCGCGCTGGAGGCGTTCGAGGTCACCGCGGCGGACCAGCCGGGCCAGTTCGCCGTCCGACAGCCCTTCGGCGAGGGCGTCGGCACGCCGCAGCAGGCCGCGCCAGGACTCGAGTTGGCTCACCCGGCGAGCGTGGCCTCGGAGTTCTGCGCGGAGACCGCACTCGGCGGATCTGTGGACGGCGCCGTGCGCTCCTGCGGTGTCTCGCGCGCTCCTGCGGTCGTGCAGGACCGCAACAGCAATCACGACACCGCGGGAGCGGGTCAGGGGACGGGGAGTTCCCGCTCCGGCTCGGGCTCGCGGTCCGCGGCGGCGGGAGGACGGCGGGGTGTCCCGGCCCAGCGGAGCAGCGCCACCGCGCCCCATCCGGCGGCCAGGCACCACGGCAGCCGGAGGGCGACCTCGTCGAGGGAGAGGCCGCCCCGCAGCCCGAGCGCGATGACCGGCAGCGCGAGCAGGAACCCCACCGCGAGCACGTCCCACCGCAGCGGGCTCATGCCCCGGAGGTCTCCAGCCGCTCGCACAGCAGCGACGCCCAGCGGTGCGCGGTCGCCCGGGCACCGTCGAGGAGGGCCACGGGCGTGGTCGTGCGGCCCAGGACCGCGGCCGGGTCAGCGGTGAGGTCGGTGTCCTGCACCATCAGCGCGTCCACGCGGGCCAGCCCGTCCAGCCACGGACCGACGTCCTCCGGCTTGCGGGTGGCCTCGACCACGGCCCAGACGCCGGCCGGCGCGAAGACCGCGATCATCTGCTCCAGCCAGGCACCGCCACCGGCACGCAGCGGGGCGTCGACCGCCACGATCGTCAGCGTGCCGGACCGGTCGGCCTCCTGCTTGCGCTCGAGCGCGACCTCGATGCTGCTCACCCGGCTGCTGCGCGGGGCCAGCGCGGCGAGGTCGCCACGGGTGGCCCACTGCAGGCGCTCGCCGTCCAGTCGCAGGGAGGCGGCCAGCGAGCGCGCCGCGGCGAGGGTCTCCACGCCGGGACCGACGAGGAGCAGGACCTCACCCTGGCCGCTGGGCAGCGCCGGTGCGGTGGGCAGGCCGGTGGCCAGGGCGCGGGTGAGCGCCGCGTAGGTGCCGCGGCGGGCGATCTCGGCGGGGAAGTCGCCGCCGAGCAGCCGCTCGGGCACGCCCAGCTCCAGCAGGCGGCACACGACCGCCTCCTCGGCCGCGCCGACGACCGGGCCGGAACCGCCCCCGACCGGCGGGCGCTCGCGCACCGAGGTCACCACCATGGGCGCGCTCCGCCGCCAGGACGCGGCGCGCTTGTCCACCGGCAGGCGGGTGACCGTGGCGAGCCCGCCGCCCTGGCCGCCCGAGGCACGGGCCACCTGGTGACCCGCGGCGGCCGACGGACGGCGGATCGCCGGCGGCACCGGCGGTCGCGAGAGCAGGGGCGGGACGGCGAGCGCGGTGCCCGGCGCCGGCGGCGGCAGCAGCGACAGCGGGGGCAGGACGGTGGTGGCGTCCATCGGCAGCGGGGCCGGGTCGCTGGCGGTCGGGGCGAGCACCTCCGCGACCACCTCCCACTCGTCGGCCTCGGCGTCGGCGTCGACCCACACGGGGATCTCGGCGGTGTGCGCCTCGGCGAAGGCGTAGTCGTAGTCGTCGACGGGAGACGCCGGGGCCTCGACGTGCTCCGGCGCGGAGGCGCCGGCCAGCACCCCGCGGAGCAGCTGCGTCAGCGCCGCGTCGGACGTGTCGTGGGCCAGCGCCGCGCGCAGCACCTCGGCGATCGCCTCCTCGCGGGAGGTGATCGGCCCGGTGGTGAAGTCCGGCTCGCTGACCCACTCGGGCACGGGGACCGGCTCGGGCTCGGCGACGGGCACGGGGACCGGCTCGGGCTCGACGAGGGGCTCGGACACGACGGCGGGCTCGGTCACGGCGACGGGCTCGGCGACGGGCAGGGCGACCGGCTCGACCACGGCGACCGGCTCGGTCACGGCGACGGGCACGGCGACCGGCTCGACCACCGAGGCCGGGGGCGCGACGGTGGCGGTCGGGGCCGGACCCCACAGGACGTCCGGCGAGACGGGCTCGACGACCGGGGTCGCCGCTACGGGCGCGGCCGGGGCGGCCGCGACCGGCGGAGCCGGGGTAGCCGCGACGACCGGCCGCTCCTCCACCGGCGCGAGGAACTCCTCGACCGGAGCCTGCGGCTCCCAGCTCGGCGCCTCGACGACCGGCGGGGGCGCCGGTGCGGCCATCGGCACCACGGCCTCGGGCGTGGGCACCGGCGTGTGGGCGGCGGGCGTGGCGGCGAGCGCCTCGGCCACGGCGTCACGGACGTCGATGTCGGCGGTCACCATCTGCGCCAGTGCGGCGGTGAACGGCGACGGCGCGAGGGGGGCGTCGTCGAGCACCGCGGCCGGGGCCGGAGCCGCCGTGCGCTGCGGCGTCACGCGCGGCGCGGCGGTCCGGGGAGCCGACGCAGCCGGGAACCCGGCCGACGACGGAGCCGCGGCCCGGGGCGGCGCGGCGTGAGACGACGCCTGGGGGGCGCGCCCGGCCGCGGCGCGCCCGGCGGGCCGGTCGCTGCGCGGACAGGAGGAGCGGGAGTACAGGTCGACGCCGTCGTCGGCACCACCGGCGAACAGCCCGGCGACCTCGTCGACCGGGTCCGGCAGCACGGGGTCCCGACGCAGCGCGGCCTCGATGCGGGCTGCGGACTCGGCCCGGGACGCCGGCCGGCGCTCCACCGCGGGAGCGGGGGCGACCTCCTCCACCTCGGCGACGAAGCGCTCGGTGGTGAAGAAGCCCATGACCCCGCCCGAGCGGACCCGGCGGATGCCGACGATGCGGACCGACGACCCGTACTTCTCGCGCGCTGCGGCGATGGCGGCCTCGCGCGAGGCGGCCTCAACGGATGGCAACGGCACCGTTCACCACTCCCAGTGACTCGATCTGGGCCGTCCGGGAGACCTCCGTGTAGGAGATCACCGGCAGGCGGGGGAGGATCTGACGCATCAGGCGGGACAGGGCTGCCCGGACCTGGGGGGAACACACGAGCACGGGGGACAGGCCCAGCCGCTCGGCGTCGCCGAGCAGGCCGGTGCACCCGTTGACGAGCGCGTCGACCGTGCCGGCGTCGAGCGCCAGCACCTGGCCGCCCTCGCTCTGCCGCACCGACTCCAGGAGCCGCTGCTCGAACGCGGGGTCGAGGGTGAGCACGTGCAGCCGCTCGTCCGGCGTGACGTACGGGTGGCTGATGGCCGACCCGAGCGCCGCGCGGGCGGCCTCGACCAGGCCGTCGACGTCGGTGGAGATCTTCGCCCGCACCGACAGCGCCTCGAAGATGCGCACCAGGTCGCGGATGGAGACGTTCTCCTCCAGCAGGCCGTGCAGCACCCGCTGGATCTCGCCCAGGGTGAGCAGCGTCGGGGTGAGCTCCTCGACGACGACCGGGTGGGTGCGGCGGACCATCTCCACGAGCACCCGCACGTCCTCCCGGCCGAGCAGCTCGGCGGCGTGCTGCCGGACGACCTCGGCCAGGTGGGTGGTGATGACCGAGGAGCGGTCGACGACGGTGGCGCCGGCCATCTCGGCCTGCCGCTGCAGTTCGACCGGCACCCACTTGGCGGGCAGACCGAAGACCGGCTCGCGGGTCGCCTTGCCGGGCAGCCCGTCGAGGGCGTCGCCGATGGCCAGCACGGTCCCGGCCGGCGAGATGCCCTTGGCGGCCGGGACGCCGTTGAGCCAGATGACGTACTGCGAGGACGGCAGGTCCAGGTTGTCGCGGGTGCGCACCAGCGGGATGACCAGCCCGGTGTCCATCGCGACCTTCCGGCGCAGCGCCTTGACGCGGTCGAGCAGGTCCCCACCGCGCGCGCTGTCGACCAGGTCGACCAGGTCGAAGGCCACCTCGAGCTCCAGCGGGTCCACCCGCATCTTCTCGGCGATCGCCTCGGGGGAGTCGGGGGAGGGCTCGTCGTCCGCGGCGGGGGCCGGCGCGGCGTCGTCGTCCTCCAGCGGGGTCTCCTGCATGCGGGCGGCCATGAGCAGGAACAGCCCACCGATGACGAGGAACGGCAGCTTGGGCAGACCGGGGATCAGGCACAGGGCGATCGCGGCGCCGCCGGCGATGCGCACCGGCTGCTTGAACCGGCCGAGCTGGGCGAGCAGGTCGCTGCCCATGTCCCCGTCGGAGGCCGAGCGGGTGACGATGATGCCGGTCGCGGTGGACAGCAGCAGCGCCGGGATCTGGGAGACCAGGCCGTCGCCGACGGTTAGCAGCGAGTAGGTGGAGACGGCGTCACCGGGCGCCATGCCCAGCTGCAGGACGCCGATGGCCATGCCGCCGATCAGGTTGATCAGCGTGATGATGATGGCGGCGATGGCGTCGCCCTTGACGAACTTCGACGCGCCGTCCATCGAGCCGTAGAAGTCGGCCTCGGCGGTGACCTCGGAACGCCGCCGGCGAGCCTGCTTCTCGTTGATCAAACCGGCGTTGAGGTCGGCGTCGATGGCCATCTGCTTGCCGGGCATCGCGTCGAGGGTGAACCGGGCACCGACCTCGGCGACGCGGCCGGCACCGTTGGTGATGACGACGAACTGGATGATCGTCAGGATCACGAAGATCACCAGACCGACGATCAGCGAGCCGCCGATCACGAAGTGCCCGAAGGCCTCGATGACCTTGCCGGCGTAGCCGTCGGTCAGCACCAGCCGCGTCGAGGAGACGTTGAGCGCCAGCCGGAACAGCGTGGCGATGAGGATCAGCGACGGGAAGACGGCGAAGTCCAGGGGCCGCTTGATCTGCATGGCGACCAGCAGGATGAGCAGCGACGCGGTGATGTTGAGGCCGAGCAGCAGGTCCAGGACCGCGGCCGGCAGGGGGACCACCAGCATCAGGACGATGGCGACGACGCCGATCGGGACGGCCGCCTTCGTCACCTTGTGCACGAGTGAACTCATCGGCAGTTCGGCTTGAGCGGGGCACGGCCGGGACGTCGCCCGCCCCACCCGTCACGCCCGCCCCAGGGGCACCTCAGCGCCGGCGGCGGCCGGCCACGGGGAGGTCGTCGACGTCCGGCGCGGCGAAACCGGGCCGGTGGAACCCGCCGCGGACGCCGCGGGCCGACAGTTGCATGACGAAGGCCAGCACCCGCGCCACCGCGGTGAACAGCTGGGCGGGGACCTCCTGGCCGATGTCGCAGGAGGCGTGCAGCGCCCGGGCGAGCGGGATGTCCTGCACCATCGGCACCCGCGCCTCGGCGGCCTTCTCGCGCAGCGTGGCGGCGATCTCGTCGGCGCCCTTGGCGACCACCCGCGGGGCGCCGCGGTCGGCCTGGTACTTGAGCGCGACCGCCACGTGGGTGGGGTTGACCAGCAGGACGTCGGCCGTGGCGACCTCGCTCATCATCCGGTTGCGCGACATCGCCATCTGGGTGGCGCGACGCTGCGCCTTCATGTGCGGGTCGCCCTCGGACTGCTTGTGCTCCTGCTGGATCTCGTACTTGCTCATCTTGAGCTTCTTCATGATCTGCTGGCGGACCACGAGGTAGTCGGCGACCGCGATGACCAGGCCGGTGACCGCGACGACCCGGAACATGAGCACCGCCGAGTCGGTGAAGGTCGCGGCGACGGCCGCGAGCGGCAGGGCGCCCGACGCCGAGACCAGCTCCTGCGCCCGGCCGCTGGTCACGATGACGACGGTCAGCAGGGCGGCGGTCTTGATGACGGCCTTGGCGGCCTCCCAGATGCCGTGGGTGCCGAACATCCGCTTGATCCCGGGGAACGGGTTGAGCTTCTTCAGCGTCGGCTTCATCGGCTTGGCCGACACGGAGATCCCGCCCTGGGCGGCGGAGGCCACGACACCGACCACCATGAGCCCGAGGGCCATCGGCAGCAGCGCCGTCAGGAACGTGGTCAGCGCCTGGCCGAAGAGCGCGGACAGGGCGCTGGCCTCGGGCCGGGTGGCGACCACGCCGATCTGGACGAACAGCCGGCCGACCCCGTCGAAGGCGTTGCCGACGAGCACGGGCAGCAGCACGCTCGCCGCCGCCGCGCCCAGCCAGGTGCCCAGCTCCTGGGTGCGCGGGATCTGGCCGTCCTTGCGCGCCTCCTTGAGACGCTTCGGAGTCGGCTTCTCGGTCTTCTCGCCACCGGGACCGTCCTTGGCCACGGGTCAGCCGCTCCGCAGGGAGACCATGGCCCGCGTCGCGGTCTCGAGCAGCTCGTCGAGGGCCGTCGGGAGCAGCGGGAAGGTGAGGCCGAGCAGCGTCAGCGTCAGCATGATCTTGACCGGGAAGCCGAACGCGAAGATGTTCAGCGCCGGCGCGGCCTTGCTGAGCAGCGCCAGGGCGACGTCGGCCAGCAGGAGCACCGCCACCATGGGCCCGGCGATCTGCAGCGCGGCCAGGAACATCATCGAGAACGCCGTGATCAGCACCTGCCCGAGCTGGTCGGTCGGGATGCCGCCGGCGACCGGCAGCCCCTCGTAGGACGTGGCGAAGCCGCGCACGATGAGCAGGTGACCGCCGCTGGTGAACAGCAGCGTCGTCGCGAGCAGGTGGTGCAGCCGGCCGATGGCGGAGTTCGTGGTCATCGACATCGGGTCGTAGGCCGGCTGCAGCGTGAAGCCACCGGTCATGTCGATGAGGTCACCGGCGTACTGGACGGCGGCGAACAGCAGCTGGACGAGGAAACCCAGCGCGGCGCCGACGACCACCTCGGTGACCGCGCCGACGACGAGGAACCCGGTGGTCGGCTCGGGCAGCTCCGGGGCGATCCGGGTCATCAGCGCCACGGAGAGCGCCATGGCGAGCGCGCCCTTCACCGGAGCCGGGATGGCCCGGGAGTTGAACGGCGGCGACAGCAGGACGAAACCGGCCGCGCGGGCGGTGCCGAGCAGCAGCGCCGCGAGCGTCGTGGCCGGGACCTCGAGGTCCACGGGTGGCTCAGGTCCGGTCGAGCAGTCGGGGCAGCGTCTCGAACAGGCCCTCGGTGAAGCTGACCAGCTCGGAGAGCACCCAGTTGCCCGTGACCAGCAGGGCGATCGCGACCGCGATCATCTTCGGGACGAAGGACAGCGTCTGTTCCTGGATCTGCGTGGCCGCCTGGAACAGCGAGATGAGGAAGCCGACCAGCAGCGCGGTCAGCAGGATCGGGGCGGCGACCTTCGCGGCGACCAGCATGGTCTTGACCGCGATCTCCGTGACGTCGGCGTCAGTCATGCGCGATCACCCGTAGCTCCCGACCAGCGCCGTCGTGATCAGCGCCCAGCCGTCGACCACCACGAACAGCAGCAGCTTGAACGGCAGGGAGACCATCGCCGGCGGGACCATCATCATGCCCATCGCCATGAGCGCGGCGCTGACGATCATGTCGAGCACCAGGAACGGGATGAAGACGACCAGGCCGATGATGAAGGCGCTCTTGAGCTCGGAGAGCACGAACGCCGGCACGAGCGTGGTGATGCTGACCGCCTCGCGGTCGGCCGGCGCCTCCTCACCGGAGAGGCCGACCATGAGCGACAGCTCGTCCTCGCGGGTGTTGGCGAGCAGGAACTCCTTGAGCGGAACGACGCCGGTCTCGTAGGCCTGCGACACCGTCATCGTGCCGTCGAGGTAGGGCTGGACCGCGACCTCGTTGATGTCGGAGAAGACCGGACCCATGACGAACAACGTCAGGAACAGGGCGATGCCGGTGAGCACCGAGTTCGGCGGCGCCGACTGCATCCCCAGTGCGTTGCGGGTCAGCGACAGGACGACGATGATCTTGGTGAACGAGGTGGCCAGCAGCAGCACCGCCGGCGCCACCGACAGCACGGTGATCGCCAGGATGAGCGTGATCGAGGTGCTCGGGCTGCCGTTGCCGACGGAGATGTCCACGCCGCCGTCGACGGCCGGGACCGTCGGTGCGGTGGGGGCGGTCGGCGCGGTCGGTGCCGTGGGTGCCGCGGAGGCGGGGTCGGCCAGCAGGGTGAGGACGACCCCGAGCAGCGCCACCAGCAGCAGGACCAGGCCCACGTGCCGGGCGAACGGGGCGCCGCGCGCCGCGCTCGGAGAGGAGGAGGTCATCAGCGGCGGACCGTCCGCTCCCGGAGCTGCTGCACGAACGTCGTCCAGCCGGCGCGGTCGAACACCGAGCCGGCCAGCACACCGCTGGCCGGCGCACCGGTCGCGGTCGCGGGCCGGGCCAGCGCAGCCCGTCGCTCCTCGACGGCCTCCTCGACGGCGTCGCTGTCCACCTCGGCGAGCAGGGTGACCTGCTCCTCGGTGGCGCCGACGACCAGCACCCGGCCGGCGATCCGCACGACGGTGACCGAGCTGGCCCGCCCCATGCGCTGCCGGGCGACCACCTCGATCAGGCCGTTGCCCTGGCCGAGCCCGCGCTTCTTCGCCAGCCGGGCGGCGAACCAGAGCACCCCCCCGACGAAGACCAGCGTCAGCAGCAGCCGGACGACCATCCAGGTCACGAGTGGTTCCCCAGCTCGGTGGCGGCGTCGGTGACGATCTCGCTGATCCGCAGGCCGAAGTCCTCGTCGACGACGACGACCTCGCCGCGGGCGATGAGGGTGCCGTTGACCAGCAGGTCGGCCGGCGCGCTGGCGGCACGGTCGAGCTCGACGACCTCGCCGGGGTGCAGGGAGAGCAGCTCGCCGACGGTCATGCGGGTGCGGCCGATCTCGACGGTGACCTCCATGGCCACGTGCCGCAGCAGGTCGAGGCTGCCGCGCTGGGTGCGCGACTGGGGGAGGGTGACCTGCAGGGCGAGGGCCGCCTCCACGGTGCTGCCGTCGGCCAGCAGGGGGACGGCGACGAACATGCCCTTGTCCCGCAGCCCGTCCATGGCGGTGTCCGGGTCCTCGACGCGCTCGGAGTCCACCCGGACCCGGCCGAGGGTGGCCGCGGCGGCCTCGAGGGCCGGGCGCAGCGCGGCGGCGAGGTCCATCCGGCCGACCGGCGAGTTGGCCAGGGCGTCGACGATCTCGGCGGAGACGACGAGGACGACGTCCCCGCTGACCTCGCCCGACAGCCGGGCGATGACCGCCGCGGCCGCCTCGGCCGGCAGCAGCACGGCGTCGGGGTCGCTGACCGGCGTGCCGGGCACCAGCTCGACCGTCGCCGGCACCAGGGCGGCGGCGGCGCGGGCGGCGGACGCCACGACGGCGATGACGGTCTCGGAGGCCTGCGAGTGCTCCACGGTGGCGGTCATGCGGTGTCCTTCTGGGCTGCGAGCGGGGTGGGCACGATGGCGGCGGCGAGCCGGCGTCGGTGGTTGCTGGCGATCGCGTAGGCGAACACCACGTCGTTGGTGGTGACCTCCAGCGGCGCGTCCTGGGGATGGCGCAGCAGGAGGACGTCTCCGACGGCGAGGGACAGCAGGTCCTCGGAGGAGACCTCGAGCGGGGAGAACCGCACCCCGACCTCGACCGGCACCTGGGTGAGCCGCTCGGTGAGGGCCTCGAAGGCGCGCCGGCGCTTGGCCTGGGCGGACTCCGACAGGTGCGGCGAGGCGGCGTTGTTCAGGGCCGTCGCGAACGAGGAGAA
The DNA here is from genome assembly GCF_051383635.1 of Geodermatophilus sp. CPCC 205506. Taxonomy (NCBI): domain Bacteria; kingdom Bacillati; phylum Actinomycetota; class Actinomycetes; order Geodermatophilales; family Geodermatophilaceae; genus Geodermatophilus; species Geodermatophilus sp. CPCC 205506. The sequence goes on from NZ_JALPKP010000068.1 coordinate 19,501, forward strand.
CGGCAGCACGAGGGTGGCCTCGCCGGAGCGGCTGCCGATCCCGATCGCGTACGTGGCGACCATGACCGTGTCCGACCCGGCCGCGGCCTGGGCCAGCTGCGGGTTGTACTCGACCTCGCTGAGCTCGGGCTGCAGCTGGACGATGTGCGTGAACGACGCCGTGAACTCCGCCAGCAGGCGGTTGAGCATGTGGTTGGTGATGGAGGTCTCCATCACCGTCATGGGCCGGTCGGGCTGCTCGGAGGCACCGGAGCCGCCGAGCATGTGGTCGACGGCCGCCATCGCGATGTCCAGCGGGTAGGCCAGCAGGCCCTTGCCCGCCAGCGGCTCGATCGTGAACGTGGCCATGAAGCAGGGGTTGGGCAGCGTCGCGACGTAGTCGTCGTAGGAGTGCTGTTCGATGCCGAGCAGCTCCAGCCGGGCGCCGGCGCGGAGCATCGAGGTGAGCACGGTGGTGGCCTGGCGGGCGAACGCCTCCTGCGCGATCTGCAGGACCCGGACGTGCTCGCGGGAGAGCTTGGTGGGCCGGCGGAAGTCGTACGTGCGGGGCTCTCCGCGCCTGCCGCGGGCGCCCGATGACGCTGCTGACAGCGGTCCCTGTGCGGGGCCGTTCTCGGGGCGGGTCACCCCCCACTCATCGGCGGGAGACGAGTCCGCCCTGACCGGCGGCGACGGGCGCTGCCGATCAGGGCGGACGGGTGTGACGGGTGGTGCAGGGTGTTACTGGGTGACGTACTCGGTGAAGTAGATGCCCATGACCATCTCGGTCTCCTCGTCGGTGTAGGCCTCGACGATCTTCTGCTCCAGGGCCGCCTTGAGCGCGTCCCGGGCGCCGACGACGTCGCCCGGCTGGGCCTGCGAGAAGGTGGAGATGACCAGGTCGAGGGCCTCGGAGCCGTCGACGGCGGCACCCCCGTGCCCGCCGCCCGCGGCCGCCTCGGTCAGCTGCAGGGCGATGCCCACCTTCAGGTAGCCGCCTCCCGCGAGGTTGACCGCGATCGACTCGAGGGGGAGGACCTCCCCGGCCACCGGTTCGTCGGCCGCGGCCTCGCCGCTGCCGGCGAACAGGAAGAAGTACGCGGCGCCGGCGACGGCGAGCAGCGCCACCAGGCCGACGACGAGCAGCTTCTTCCTGCCGCCCTTCGCCTCGCCGTCCTCGGGGGTCTCGGCCGTCTTCTTCTTGTCAGCCATGCGTGCCTTCCTCGGTCGCGCCGGCGTCCAGGCCGGGCAGGAGTTCGTTCGCCTCGGCGGAGGCGGTGGACATCACGACGACGTCGACGCGCCGGTTGACCGTGATGGAGCTGGGGTCCGCCGGCGGGACCAGCGGCCGGGTGTCGGAGTAGCCGTTGGCGACCATGTGGTCCTGCGGCACGCCGATGGTGGCGAGGTGACGGACGACGGTGGTCGCCCGGTAGGCCGACAGCTCCCAGTTCGACGGCCACGGACCGCCGGGGGTGACCGGCAGGTGGTTGGCGTGGCCCTCGATCCCGAGGGAGTTCTGCAGCTCCCGCAGGGCGGGCGCGATCGCGTCGAGGATCTGCCGGCCCTCCAGGCGGAGCACGGCCTCCTCGGCGTCGAAGAGCACCTGGTCGGCGACGATGTGCACCACCAGGCCGCGCTCGTCGATCTCGTAGCGGGCCGAGCCCGACTGGCCGGTGGCGGCCAGGGCCGCCTCGATCCGGTCCCGCACGGCCGCCAGGTCCTGGTACTGCGCCTGCGCCTCGGTCGCGACCCGCTCGGCCTCGGCGAGGGCGGCCTGCGCGGCGGCGGCGTCGACCTCGGCCTGCTCGACGGTCTGGTCCGGCGGGATGGCCGAGCCGATGTCGATCACGCCGGGGAGCCCGTCGAGCACCGACCCCTCCGGCGTGGCGGCCGGGATGACCGAGACCGGCGTCCCGAAGGCGTCGGAGAGGCCGCTGGCCAGCTGGGCGAACTTCGCCTTGTCCACCTGGCTCATGGCGTACAGCACGATGAACAGGACCAGCAGCAGCGTCATCATGTCCGCGTAGGACACCATCCACCGCTCGTGGTTTTCGTGCTCCTCCTCGACGTGCTTCTTGCCCCGGCGGCGGCCGTGGCCGGCACTCACGCGGCTTCCCTGGCGACCTCACTGGGCGGCACGAGGGAGATCAGCTTCTGCCGGACGGCGCGGGGGCTGGTGCCGGCCTGGATCTCGGCGATGCCCTCGACCAGCAGCTCCATCTGCGCGGCCTGCAGCTCGCTGACCCGCAGGATCTTGGCGCCCATGGGCAGGAACCAGAAGTTCGCGGCCATGACGCCCCACAGCGTGGCGACGAACGCCGAGGCGATCATCGGGCCGAGCGCCGCAGGGTCGCTGAGGTTCCCCATCACGTTCATCAGGCCGACGATGCAGCCGATGATGCCGATGGTCGGGGCGTAGCCGCCCATCGCGTTCATGAACTTGGCGGCGACCTTGTCCTCCGCCTTCTTGGCGGCGATCTCGCCCTCGAGGACCTCGCGCAGCTGCTCCGGGTCGGTGCCGTCGATGCCCATCTGCAGGCCGCGCTTGAGGAACGGGTCCTCGATCTGCTTGACCTGCGCCTCGAGGGCGAGCAGGCCCTCCTTGCGGGCCTTCTCGGCGAGGCTGACCAGGGTCTGGATCTGCTCGGTGGCCGGCGGCACCGCGGCCGGCAGCACGCCCATCTTGAACCAGGCCGGCATCTTCTTGAGGTCGGCCATCGTCTGGCTCGACATGGCGGCGCCGAAGGTGGCGACGATGACGAGCACGATCGCCGGGAGGAAGATCAGCGAGGTCGGGTCGGCGCCCTCGAGGACCATGAACGCCAGGAGGGCGACGAGCGAGACGACGAACCCGATCAGGGTGGCGGGGTCCACGGGTCAGCGCTCCTCGCGGGCCGGGAAGGGGACGACGGCGGCGTTCCCGTCCTCCTCCGAGGACAGTGGCGAGCGGTAGGTGCCCCGGTCCATCTCGTAGGCCGTGGCGAGGATGCTCGCGCGGTACTCGCGGATCTCGACGAGCACCTCGTCGACGCTCTCGGTGACGACGTACCGGGTGCCGTCGACGAGGAACACGACGGTGTCGGGGTGGCCCTCGACCCGCTCGACGAGGTCGGGGTTGAGCGCGAACCGCTCTCCGTTCAGGCGCGTCACACGGATCACGGGTGGGTCCTCAAGCTCGATCGGGAGGGGGAGGGGCGGCCGCGTGGCGACTCTGCCCGGCTGCTCTTGTCATCGGCCTCGCGGGCGTCGGCCTTGAGCCGAACCGGCGCCCTCACCCTGCGGGGTGACCTGCGGGAACGGCCGAACAGCGCGGCGGCCCGGCCCCTCCGGAGAGGGGCCGGGCCGCCAGGCGGAGGAGAGAGGTCCGCACTCAGCGCTTGAGGTTGACCAGGTCCTGCAGGATCTCGTCGGAGCTGGTGATCACCCGGCTGTTGGCCTGGAAACCGCGCTGGGCGACGATCAGCCCGGTGAACTCCTCGGAGAGGTCCACGTTGGACATCTCCAGCGCACCGGCGGAGAGGACGCCGCGGCCGGCGGTCCCGGCCTGCCCGATGTTGGCCAGCCCGGAGTTGTTGGCCGCGCGGAAGGTGCTGGTGCCGGCCTTCTCCAGGCCGCTGGGGTTGGCGAAGGAGGCCAGGGCCAGCTGGCCGAGGGTCTGGCGCTCGCCGTTGGAGAAGACGCCGGTGATCGTGCCGTCGTTGCCGAGGCTGAACGACTGCAGGGTCCCGGCGCTGAAGCCGTTCTGCTCGTTGGCGGTCGCCGTGGTGGGGCTGCCGTACTGGGTCATGGCGGAGAGGTCGAGGGCCACGGTCTCCCCGGCTGCGAAGCCCGGCAGCCCGGACAGGGTCACCGTCCCCCCGGAGGAGAGCCCGCCGGTGCCGTTGAACGTGACGGTCGGCGTGCTCACCGTCAGCGCGGTGGCGCCGGAGTTGGCCGTGAGGGTCCACTGGTTGGCCGTGGCGGTCTTGGTGAAGGTGTAGGTGACCGGCACGGCGTTGCCGAGGTTGTCGTACATGCTGATCGTGGTCTCGACCGCCGTGGGCGGGGTCGAGGTGGCACCGGCGAACAGGTTGCCGGTGACCGCGCCGGTCTCGGTGCGCTGGGGCGGGGTGCCCTGGCCGTAGGGGATCTGCAGTCCCCCGATGGGGCCGTTGGGGTCCACCGTGCCGTCGGGGCCGGCGGTCCAGCCCTGCAGGATCGCGCCGCTGTTGGTGACCAGGTTGCCCGACGCGTCGAAGCTGAAGGAACCGGCGCGGGTGAACAGCTGCTCGGTGCCGGCCTGGACGACGAAGAAGCCGTCGCCCTCGATCATGAAGTCCGTGGAGCGGCCGGTGTTCTGGGTGGCGCCCTGGGTCCAGTTCGTGGTGATGCCGCCGACCTTGACGCCGAGCCCGACCTGGGCCGGGTTGGTGCCGCCGCGGCCGTCAGTGGGGGACCCGCCGGCGCGCAGCACCTGGGACAGGGTGTCCTCGAAGACGGTCTGCTGACCCTTGTAGCCGACGGTGTTGACGTTGGCGATGTTGTTGCCGGTCACGTCCATCTTGGTCTGGTGGGCGCGCAGGCCGGAGATGGCCGAGAACATGGAACGCAGCATGGCGAGGGGCTCCTCGGAGGTGGGACGGGTGGGAGGCGGGCGGTCAGACGAGCGACGCGGAGATCTCGGTGATGCGGGCGACCGGCACGGCGACGCCGCCGATGTAGGCGGTCGCCTCGGCGGTGTCGGTGGCGAGGCGGACGGAGTTGACCGCGCCGGTCTTGGTCTCGCCGGACTCGTCGGTGTAGGCGACCACCCGGCCGACGAGCGCGCCGGCACTGGAGGAGCGCTGCAGGGCCAGCATCGCGGCGTTCTGCGTCGCGATCGCCTCGAGCTTCTCGACCTGGGTGAAGACCGCGGTCTGGGACATCATCTGGCTGCTGTCGGCCGGGTTGGACGGGTCCTGGTAACGCAACTGGGCGACCAGCAGCTTGAGGAAGGTGTCCTTCCCCATCTGGTCGGGACGGTCGACGGTGGTCGTGGCGGGGGTGGAGGCCGCGGAGCCGGTCCCGCTCACCGGGGTCGTCATGGGGCTTCTTCCGTTCTCAGACGCGGACGTCCACGCCGGTGGACGTGGAGGAGGAGGGGGAGGTGCGAGCCGGCCGGACCTCGCCGGAGTCAGCGGCACCGGGCCACGTCCGGGGCCGGCCGTCGCCGCGGTCCTGCTGGCCGGTCCGGTCACCGGGGGCGCCCTGCTGGTGCGCCGAGGACCACGCGCCCCCGGAGTCGGGGTCGACGGTGGCGCGCGAGCAGGTCAGGCCGGCGCTCTGCAGGTCGCGCCGCAGGTCGGGCAGGGCCTCGAGCAGCGCGGTCCGGCCGGCCTCGGTGGCGCCGCGCAGGGTCAGGTCGACCGTCCCCCGGTCGAGCGTCACCTGCACCTCGACCGGCCCGAGGACCTCCGGGGTGAGGACGACGGTCATCGTGTGCACGCCGTCGGGCCCGCTGCGCAGGACGGCGACCTGGGTGGCCACCTGGCTGCCCACGGGCGGGGTCGTCGGCGCGGTCGTGTCCGGGAGGGCCGCCGCCACCGGGGCCGGCGCGGGTGCGGGGGCGACGCCCGGTGCGGTCGGCGAGGCGGCGGGAGCCGGCGCAGCCGCCTGCTCCTCGGGGGTGGAGCCGGCACCGGCGGACGCCGATCCCGCGGCCGCCTCGGCGACCAGCGGCAGCGGCACGGCCGGCACTGCCGGGACGCCGGCCTCCGGAGCGGGAGACGCCGGTGCTGCCGGCGGTGCCACGACGACGGTGAGCCCGGGCAGCAGGCTCGCGGCGGTGCCGGCCGCGGACGGTGCGGGCGTCGCCGGGGTCGTCGGCGCCGCGGCCGGGACCGCGCCCGGGGCCGGAGCCGTCGTGCCCCCGGCACCCGCCGCGACGCCG